>CALVTZ010000005.1 GCA_944363255.1 uncultured Clostridia bacterium | reverse complement strand
ACATTTTCCTCTATGAGAAGTTCGGGGATAAAAATATCATTACGGACAGGCACATTCTCTCGAACTACTGTTGGAGCGGGGAGGAAGATACGGACTATATTTTTGACGCGATCTATCGAACGATCGGAGCACCCGATTTCACGTTCTTGATCTACGCTTCCCCGTCTGCGGTGGAACAGAGGTTGCGCAGCCGCGATCCTTCCGATCCCGATTTGAAGAAGGTGCGGCACATTCCCGCTGCGTATGAAAAGATGATGCGCATCCTGACGAGATATAATATGCTGGGAATGATGATCGATACAACGCATTTTGGTGCACGGGAGGTCGTGGAGCAAATGAAGACGACGCTTCGCGAAAGGGGGTTGATCGATGGGTGAAAAGACTCGGGATACGCTGTTTATCGACATGAAATATGTCATTCTGTATCGCAAACTTGGATATGACGAGATCGCGCCGGATGTTTTTTATCGCCAATACCAAGAACTTGGCGTTACGATCTATTCCGAAGAGCAGCGGTTTGAGTTCTGCGGAAAAAACTATCCGCTGCTTGCCTACAAAGATTTTGTGCGGCTGGAAGCCATCGACCGTCTGTTGAAGATGGGGTATCCCTCTTCTGCATTGCAGCTTGACGCCGCGGGCTATGATCTGGCGATCGTTTATGCCAATGCGGAGCTGTATTGCGGCATATTTATGGCTGCGTGGGGGAAGGAATATTCCGCTCTCATGCAGACGTATGCCGGCGGTTCTTCCAATACGGAGTGCCTGTACACCTCTCAACTCTCGGGCGGTCTTATCGAGTTTCAATCGAAGATCTATCGGAACGGGCGGGAGTATGTCGCAGGGATATTTGAGCGGGACGCAAGGCCGTATAGCGAACAGTTTTCGATGCCGCAGGACGATGGCGAGTACGACGAGAATTTTGTGGTGAAGGGCGGCGTGCTGTTAAAATATTTGGGCAATGATGAGGTCGTCGTTGTGCCAAGCGGGATAAGGCAGATCGGGACGGGGGCATTCTGGAATAACATGAGCGTTCGCAAGATCGTTCTGCCAGAGGGCATCACCTGTATCTGTGGGGACGCGTTTGTCTATTGCGAGAATCTCAAAGAGGTCAATATTCCAAAGACGGTCAGCGAAATGGGGGACGATCCCTTTGCGGGTTGCCTTGATATCGTGATTCGCAACGAAAGTCCTTACTTCATATTAGAGGAAGGTGTTCTGTTTGACAGAGAGAAGAAGTTCTTGATCCACTATACGGCGAGTGATCCGCGAACGGAGTATGTGATCCCCGAGACGGTGACGTGGATCGGGAAACACAGCTTTTATAAGTGCATCAACCTGCAGCTTGTGACGCTCACAAAAAATATAAAGTTTATGGGGAACAATGCTTTTTCCGATTGCAGGAGGATCAGGCTCATCAACGAAAGCGATAGCTTCCGCTATGTGGATGGCGTATTATACGATAAAAATATTACGACGTGTATGCACTACTCCATGGGGTCAGGAGTCAGGACGGTGAGGCTTGCGGAAGGGGTTCGCACTATCGGCAGAAATTGCTTTTGGAATTGCGATATGATCGAGAAGATCGTTATTCCTTCTACGGTGAGGCAGATCGGATATAATCCTTTTGCGAATTGTAAAAATGTCGTTTTGGAAAACCACAGCCCGTATTACAAATTGATCGAGGGGATCTTGTATGACGCGACGGGCAAGGAGATGGTGTATTGTCCGCCCACGGCGGTGCGGCACGGCGAGGTCATCGTTCCCAACACCGTTCTCAACATCGGAAGAAGTGCATTTACGGGATGCAATACGCTTGAGAGAGTGGTGCTTCCGGATGGCTTGCAGTATATCAGCAGAAGCGCGTTCAGTGGGTGCACGGCGCTCAAAGAGGTCGTGATCCCAAAGAGCGTGGAAGAGATCGCGGATTGGTGCTTTAACGGTTGCATATCTTTGGAGCGTGTCTGTATCCCAAATCATATCGTTCTTCTGCCCAACACCTTTAACGGTTGTCATACGGAGATCGTTCGGACATGAAAAAGATCATACAGATTGGCGGGAATTTGCGAAGAAACGGAATATCCTCCTTTATCATGACGCTCTATCGTCAGCTTCATCGGGACTGTCAGTTTATTGTTGTGAATACCGCAACGGGGCAGGAGCACTATCGGGAGGAGATCCTTTCTCTGGGCGGGAAGGTGTATGATATTCCCGTAGCGGGAAGGGGATTTTTGCGCGCCATTCGCCAGGCGAGGGCGATCAGAAAGATCATACGGCAGGAAAAGCCGGATGTCGTTCATGCACACTACTACTCCAACAATGGCTTATATTTGCGACAGGCATATAAAGAACGAGTGCCCGTTCGCATCTCTCATTGTCATCAGGCAAACAGTAAGATAACGCCGGGCAAGCGGATCGCGAAATGGATATCGCGCAAGATGACGAAAGAGTACGCTACGCATGAGTTTGCGTGTTCGGAGGAGGCGCGCAGGTTTTTGTACGGGGCGCGCGGCGAGGTGCTTTACAACGCGATCGACTATGAAGCGTTTTCCGTGCAACGACCGCGGGAAGCGCTCCTCGAACAATACGGGCTTTCGCCCGATAAGCAATATTTTATCTTTGTGGGCCGCTTTGTGCCGCAGAAGAATGTTGCCTTCTTATTGCAGCTGTGCAAAGCGTTCCGGGCGCACGATGAGATCGGGTTCTTGTTTGTAGGGCATGGCAAATTGCAGGAGGAGATAGAGGCATTCATTCAATGCCATGAGTTGCGCAATCTCACACTATTTCCCGCAAACAGCAATGTCGCTGAATTGCTCGCGCTCTCGCGCGCACTGCTTCTTCCGTCCATCTACGAGGGCCTCGCGATCGTATTGATCGAGGCGCAGGCGGTCGGGATCCCCTGTTTGGCTTCGGATGCGATCACGCAAGAGGCGCAGCTGGGGGGCGTATCGTTTATTCCCTTACAGCAGAGCGTTTGGCAGGAACAGATCTGCATTCTTGCCAAGCAGTCGAGCGACATTCGTCCGCGGCGGGCAAGTCGATTTGACGCAGTCGATCAGGCGGCGCTCTTGCGCGGGATCTATGAAAATATCGATGCAGAGGAGTGGATCCGAAGAGGAAAGGAGTATGCGATCGGAAGCAAGCGCTTTTATCGCAGCAAGGAACTTTCGTTGGCGTGTTTCTCGCGTGCCGCAGCACTTGGGAACATTCGGGGCAAATTCTACTATGCGCTCGGGTGTTTTGAGGGAAATGGCATTCAAAAGGATAAAGAGCGAGCGCAGCTCCTTGTAAAAGAGATCGTGCAAGCGGTGGAGATCGCGGCGCAGAGGGGGGAGGCGGATCTGCTCGTGATCCTGGGGGATATGTACTCCTTCGGACTTGGGAAGGAGCAGGACTTTGTGCGCGCATTTCAGTTGTATTCTTTGGCGGCGGCGCGCGGCAATTTGGAAGCCATGTGCGATCTGGGGTATATGTATCTTGTTGGTCAGGGCGTAGAGATGGACAAGGAGAAGTCGCTGGATTGCTTCAAAAAGTCCGCCGACATGGGATATGTGCATTCTATGCGGGACGTGGGGCAGAATTACTTGCATGGGGATGGGGCTCCTGCCGATCCCAAGCGTGCGGTTTTCTATTTCAAATTGGCCTCTGAGCACAATTATTCGCACGGGACTTGCGATCTTGCCTATTGTTATTTGCATGGTATCGGGGTGGAGCAAGACCATGAGCGCGCAAAAGAGTTGTTTTTGCTGGGCTTGCGGCAGGATCCGGAACGGACAATGCGCGATCTGTTTGCGTATGCCGTGGACATTCTCGCGCTTACGCAGAGAAACGAACTGTGTTTTCTCAAGAATACTACGATCAAAGAGATCGGCGTGCAAAATACGTATGCCGATACGCTGTGCGTGTCAGAAAGGATCGAGTATGTAGACGCTGCCTACCTCTATAACAGTACGGTCAAAAAAATATTTGTCGAGAAGGACAATCAAACCTATTGCGCGGCGGGAGGGGTTTTGTTCAGCAAGGATAAACGCACGCTGTTCAGATTTCCTCCCTGCGCCACGGAACACGAGTACATCGTGCCGCATGGCGTGGAAACGATTGGCGAATACGCCTTTCAAAATGCGCGCAATCTGCAAAAAATTACGTTGCCCGATACGGTAAAAGAGATCAGAAAGAGTGCCTTTGACGATTGCAAACAGTTGCGTGCGCTCGTCCTCCCAAGCGGATTGCGGACGATCGGGGCATGGGCGTTTCACGGATGTGATCAAATTTGTGAGTTTCAGATACCGCAGTCGGTCGAACGCATCGGAAAGTATGCGTTTGGGTCCTGCGAACACCTTATAAGGATCCAAGTCCATGCGGATAACGCGAACTTCTGCAGTGTGGACGGGAATTTATTTACAAAGGATCGATCGATCCTGCTGCAATATGCCATTGGGAAAAGTGAGGAGGCGTATGTGCTTCCCGATGAGACCGATTGCGTTGCATTTCGCGCCTTCTCCGACGCATACCATCTTCGCTATATCGATCTCAATCGGGTTCAGGCCGTGGAAGATAAGGCGTTCTATTATGCCACATCATTGGAAAAGGTCGTCTGTTGCGGCGAGGTTCGATTTGGCGAGAATGTATTCGGGCACACGCCCGATACATTACAACGCGAGGTGCGAAAATGATCTACTTGGTGGCGGATATTCACGGACATATTCGTTTGAGCCGACTCAAGGAATTGTTGCGCGGGCAACAGATTTCGGAACGAGATCACCTGATCATCTTGGGGGATGCCGGTATCGTTTGGAGCAGGACGGAGCATAAGGAGGTGCAGGCTTATTACGAAGGCTTGCCTCTAACAACATTGTTCCTGGACGGCAATCACGAGAACTTTGACCTGCTGGAAGAATATCCCATTCTGTTGCGTTTTGGCGGGCGCGTGCATAAGGTGAGCGACAAGATCTATCACCTGATGCGCGGGGAGTGCTACATTGTCGAGGGAAAGAGGATGTTTGTCTTTGGCGGCGGATTTTCGCAAAAGAAGCTGACGCGGACCTCGCCCGTGTGCGTGTGGGAGCGTGAGATGCCCGACGAAGAAGAATATCGCAATGCAGAGGCGAATTTGATAGGGTGTGGGCGCTCCGTAGATTACATACTTACACACGTCGCCCCCAAAACGGTGGCGGATGTGCTGGATTGTCGCTTAGTCAAAGAGGAGCTGGTATTAAATACTTTTTTAGAGGGGATACGGCAAACCTGCGACTTTAAGCGTTGGTACTTTGGGCATCATCACAAGGATCTTGACGGAAGGGATTGGTCTGCCATATACGATCGTTTGATCAAAATAGGAGATTAGTATGCTACAAAAAATCGCAGATTATATCAGGGAGCGGAGCATTTTGACGGAAACATTGGATGACGATTTTTCCGATCCCGCTTTTGCGTATGACTACAATGAGGTTCAGGAATGTTTTTTTGACGGGCAGGACAATGACTATGTTTTTATCGTTGGGGAAACGGGACTTCGCAAAAAGGAGATGCTCTCTCGGATCTGTCGCGATTTGCATTTGCGTGGCGTGAGCAAGCAGGATATTCTCTATCTCGATTACGAGCTCCCTGTCCTTCATGGAGAGGAGATCGCGCCGTTGTTGCATACATTCTATCGTGACAGAGCGCAGAGTGAGGAGATTTATCTGATTATCAATGAGGTACAGGAGGCGGGGGATTGGTTTGCACTTCTTCGTTCGATCAAAGAAAGGTTTCCGAAGCTCAAGGTGCTGTGTTCCTCCTCAACGCCTCCCTATATCTTTGAGAAGGTATATGAGGAGGGGGCGGAATATTGCAGGATCATCGTTCTGTCGCAAAAGAACGCTTCCAACATCAAGTATCAAACACAGGCGTTTGGTGTATATCGACAATTCAAGTACAACCGAAAAGGCGACATCATTGAGATCAAAGGTCTGACCAAAGAGGGGAAAAGGATGGCTCGCCATGTCGTGCCTTCCATGATCGATGGCGTCCCTGTGAAGGTGATCGCGAGTGGCGCCTTTCACGATCGGGCAGAGATGGTCTCTATCGAGTTGCCGGAAGGGATCGAGATGATCGGCGACTATGCTTTTTCAAAGTGTTGCAATCTGGCAGAGATCAATCTGCCGAGATCGTTGCAATATATCGGCGAGCATACTTTTTTCGGTGCAAAGTCGCTCAGGACGATCGCGGGCGGGGAGGGGGTGCTCCACGTTGGCAATAGCGCATTGTATGATACGCTATGGCTCAAAGAGCAGCGCGAATGGGCGATTATTGGGAAGACCTTGTATCAGTACCTTGGGAAAGCGCGTTGCGCAGAGGTCCCACGCGGCGTTCGCGCGATCTCAAGCTATGCCTTTGCGGGGACGGCGATCGAAGAGGTGTGGGCGCGCGATGAGATATTATTGGGCGAGGGAGTGTTTGCAAATTGCAAACAACTCAAAAGAGTAAAGATCCCACTTCGTGAGATCACCCCGTTCCTGTTCTATGGCTGCGAACGGCTGGAGCAGGATATTCGAGTGGCCTATGTTGGGAAGTTTGGCTTGTATGGCTGCACGTCGCTCAAAGCTGTCTGTGCGCAGGGGCTTGGAGAGTGTGCCTTGGCGGGCTGCGACGCGCTGGTTTTTGCGGAAATCGGCGGAGTCATAGCGCGAGGGGCGCTTTATGCGTGCGAGCGACTGACTATTTTTGATTTTTCGCGCGTTAAAGCGATCGGGGCATTTGCCTTCGCAAAGACGGGGGTGCGGGAACTTGCATTTTGTGGACAAGGCATAGGGGACTTTGCCTTTTTTGGCGCAGACAAGTTAACGAATGTTACGATCGCTCCGCATTCCGAAGTCGGATATGCAATTTTGTATCGTTGCGATCATATTTGCGAGATGGATATTTCGGGCAAAAAGAAAATGAGGTATTATTTCGCGGGAGAGGATTCGACCATCAAGGCGTTGACTGTTCGAAATTGTATCTGCGACGATTTTGCGCGCAATCATTCCACGCTCGAGGCGTTGACGCTTGTCGATATCAAGACATTTGGGAGATGGTGCTTTTACAACAACAGCTCACTGAGGAAGATCACCATGACCAATGTCACACAAATTGGCGACTGGGCGTTCGCGTATTGCGATGGAATAGAGAGTATCGAATGTGATCGGCACACAGAATTCATCGGGATGAATGCGTTTCGCTATTGTCACAACCTGAGCCGAGTCGTGATTTATTCGAATCGCGTGGTGTCGTTTGGGGCAAATGCCTTTTACTCCACGGCGGCGGATAAATGCTTTTTTGTTCCAAGCAATTTTGTGAAAGCGTACTGCGCTATGCCCATTTGGAAGGAATACTATATTCAGCCTATAGTGCGCGATCGATCTGACAAGTAGCGGTCTTGCTGCTTTATCGCTCGCGTTGGTAAAATGGAAAGGGCGTCTTGAACGTAACATCTCGCCTGGGGTGGTACGCGTTCCGACTGCTCGCAACAGGGCAAAAAGCTCGCTACGGCGAGCTTTTTTGTGGGAAATGTGCGGAGTGGTTGGCGCGCGGGGAGGGGAGACGGGGGTGTATCGCGTGGCGGAGGACGGCGCATACTACATTCAAAGCTGCTTCGGCGGGCGCGTGAAGGGCTTCGGTATAACACAATATACTGAATTGAATTTCCGCGCCATTGCGCATTTTCGAACAAAAAAGCGCGCGAAAGGGGGTGTAAATTTCAGTATTTAAGAAGATTTCGGGTGCATTTTTCTTGCAATTTTGTCACAAAGCCATCATGGAACCGATAGAGTTTTTTCATAACTTTTTAGCAAAACACTTGCTACTTTGTTTACGCTTTGGTATAATTATGATGGATGATTTCGCAATCGGGAATGCGGGAAACATTGCTTTTTTTCCAAAAGAGAGGGACGAAAATGATCATAACAAAGACGCCATTCAGAATGAGCTTTTTTGGCGGCGGAACGGATATGCCGGAGTTCTTTCGGGAGCACGGGGTTGCGTGACTGCGTAGTTCATGCGCGTTCGTTTTGAGCGATCAGGAAAATCACCCAAAGGATTTGAATTTTCGCGGGTGACTTTGGCAAAATGCTTGATTATGCTCTGCGCCTCTGTTATAATTTGGAAGGCGGTTGCGCGGTAGTTGCCGCCGACTGTTTTCGTTTGAAATTGCGAGTTGAGAAAGGAAAGCAAAGGCTTGCTTCACGACCTGTTTGAAGCGGGGAGCCATTGCAGAGAAGAGATTTTCAAATACGTGTCTTATCGTTCGGCGGTGAGGCAATGCGCAATGCGCACATATAGTACGGGAAGAGAACAAAAGCTACGGAAAGGCGAGTGAGAGGGCAAATTTTCGCGCGGGTGGCTTTTTAGAGGAGAAGAGTAATTCACATGAGAATAGATGTGGTTTGTCCATTATGGCGGGCAAATGATTATATCGACGACATTATTGCGAGCCTGCAGGCGCAAGAGGGCGTTGAGCTTGTGAATGTTGTTTTCCCTGTAACACAGTCGGGGGAGACGCAAATTGTTTTGGAGAAGATCACAGCGGCAGGCTTCTCCTATTTTCTGCTCCCCGAGAGTGAGTTTTCGCACAGTCTTACGCGGGAAAAGGCGATCAAAGAGTATTGCACGAGCGACATCGTCATCATGATGTCGCAGGACGTAAAACTGATCAATGCGGATGCGATCGCGAAGTTGGCTGCTGCAATTAGCGGGGATGTCGCATACGCGTACGGAAAGCAGATCTGCCAAAAGAAGACGATCGAGCATTATGTGCGCAAGGGGAATTACGGAGACAGTTCGCGCATCGTCGGGCGGGAGGACATTGCGGCAATGCAGCTGAAGGCATTTTTCGCCTCGGATGCGTTTGCGGCGTATCATCGTCCCACCTTCCTCGCACTGAATGGCTATGATGGCGTTCACATGATGATGAGCGAGGATATGTACTACGCCAAAAAGGTGCTGGAGGGCGGCTACAAGAAGGCGTATGTGGCGGATGCAGTCGTAGAGCATTCGCACAAATTGACGCTGAAACAATTATATAACAGATATTATGCGACCGGAAGATGGTTTGCGGAGCATCCTGAATTTCAGGAGTACCACGCAACCGATTCCGGTTTTCGGCTTGCAATTTATGTCTTGAAGCAGGCGCTGAAATCGTTCAATTTGCCCGTTCTGTTTTGCTGGCTTCCCAACATGGCGGCGCGCTATTTGGGGATGAAACACGGCAAGCGCGGCAAGCGCAAGAAGTGATGGGGGGAAGATGAAGAAAGTTCTCGTGTACATGGCCACTTATAATGGCGAAAAATACCTTGCAGAGCAACTTGACAGCTTGTTGCAACAGGAGAATGTCTGCGTCGATATCATGGTCGCCGACGATGGCTCGCAGGACGCAACGGTGGCGATCCTCAACGACTATGCGGCGCGCTATTCCAATATCAAGGTGTTGGTCAATCCCGTCAACCTTGGGTATAAGAAAAACTTTTTGACGCTCATTCAACGGGAAGTAGCCGACACATACGACTATTTTGCGCTCTCCGATCAGGACGACGTATGGCTGCCCGATAAACTTTCGCAGGCGGTCATGTGGATGGATGAGAATTGCAAGGATCCGTCCCTTCCATGCGCCTATTCAAGCAATTTGACGCTGGTCGATGAAACCTTGCAGCCGTATGGTCTGCTTAATTCGCCCAAGGAGATCAAAAAGTTCTCGAATGAGAATATGTTGCTTGAAAATAAGTGTACGGGCTGCACGCTGGTGTTCAACGGCGCGCTGCGCGAACAGCTATTGCGCTTCCCCGTAGAAAAGATCGCGTCTCCGCACGACGATCTCATCTGCAAGATCGCCATTTTGTTGGGGGAATATCATTTTGATGAGAGAAGTGCGATCTTGTATCGGCAGCATGGCAACAATCAAATCGGGGCAAACAAATCAGGAAAGATAAAGAAGTATTTTGCCCTCATGTTCGGGAAGAGGAAATCTGCTCATTCGCAGAGCATTCGTGATATTTTGGAGTGCTATCCTGAGGCGCAATCGTCACAGTATTTCAAATATGTTAGACGAATTGCGTACTACAAGAGCAAATTTTCCTGCCGAATGAAGATATTTTTCTCGAGGAAATATAAGAAAATATCCTTTCAAAAAACAGTTGTTTTTAAGATAGCGATTCTGTTTGGAAAGTACTAAAATGCAGAAGGGTTGAATCGGGCGCAAAAAAGGAGACAAGGAGAATGGGAAAGATGGCTTTGAATCAACAAAGAACGGTGCGGATCAGAAATCCGTTCGTTATCAATCCGTTTTTTGCGTATAGTGCATTTTGGACTGTTTCACTTATCCTGTATAGTTTATCCAATTCAGGATTGAACATCCCCTTGGATGCAAACTTAGTGGCATTTTTGGTGGCTACGATTGCCCTGTCTGCAGTTGCGGCGTTCTTTTTTGGAAATAAATTCAAAAACAAGACATTTATGTTGACGGCTCATCGGGCATCTTGGATCGCTTGGGTGATCCTTATCGTTTGTTATGGTGCCGAGTTCCTGTATTCGAAAAATGTCCCGTTGTTGACGGCGCTTTTTGGAAACACCTTTGACAGCGGATACTTAGTGTTCGGGATCCCGATGCTCCATGTCATTATCTCGGTTTGCAGTTCGTTTTATTGCATCTATCATGGCTGGTTATTCCTCAAATTCAAGAGATGCAATAACTTGATTGCAATGCTTATTCCGTTGTCATTTTACGTTCTGTGTTTTAGTCGCGGAATGCTCCTCTTTAACGTAGTTGTAATTGCGCTATTGTGGCTGATGGAAAAGCGGATTACGATCATTACGTGGGTTGGTCTGATCTTGCTTGCCTTGTTCGTGCTGTGGTTGTTTGGTGTAACGGGCAACATACGAAGCGGATATGCTTGGAATGACACGGGCTACTTTATGGAGATTGCTCAAATTCCAGGTGATCGATACAGTTTATTTGCGCCGTTCTATTGGGCGGACGAATACCTGATTTGTTCGTTGCGCAATTTGAATTACAATGTTCAGTTCGTGCCACAGGAAGATTTGTCCGGTTTGCTGTTTTGCTTGTTCCCCGATGCGGTCGCAAAGCGATTATTCCCGGCAGTTGATATTGCGGGAAGCGTGCAGTTGGTGCAACCGAACCTGACGACTTCCACGGCGTATATCGGGTGCTACCTTTCTTACGGCTATTTCGGCATGGCGGTATATTTTCTTGAATGTATCGCAATCGCGCTCATCTTTATGCAGGTTAAATTTTTGCCGATGCCGACAAAGGTGATATGTCTTGCAATGTGCTTTTTCTTATATGCCATGACGATTTTTGACAACATGGTAATGTATTCCGGCTATTCATTTACAATTATAATTGCGATTTTGTATCCGCTTCTAACGCGAGTGTGGCGTAGGGTAAGAGATGCTTCATTGCGATCGGGGACTGTCTCATGAGCGGGGAACTTTATCAACAATAGGAGGAATGATTACGATGAAAGGTATTATTTTGGCAGGGGGGAGCGGAACACGCCTCTATCCCATCACGCGGGTGACGAGCAAACAGCTCTTGCCCATCTATGACAAACCAATGATCTATTATCCGCTTTCGGTGTTGATGAATGCCGGGATCCGAGATATTCTCATCATCTCCACGCCGCAGGACACGCCTCGGTTTGAGGCGTTGTTCGGCGATGGCGCGCCGCTCGGCTTGAACCTCTCGTATGCCGTGCAGCCCTCCCCCGACGGGCTTGCGCAGGCATTTATCATCGGCGAGAAGTTCATCGGCGACAGCAGCGTTGCGATGGTGCTGGGGGACAATATTTTTGCGGGGCATGGGTTGAAAAAGCGCCTGCGTGCCGCCGTGGAAAATGCCGAAAGAGGGAAGGGCGCAACGGTGTTCGGGTACTATGTGGACGATCCGCAGCGCTTTGGCATTGTGGAATTTGACAAGAACGGCAAGGCCGTCTCCATTGAGGAGAAGCCCCAAAACCCCAAGAGCAATTACTGCGTGACAGGCTTGTACTTCTACGACAACCGCGTTGTGGAATATGCCAAGAACCTCAAGCCTTCGCCGCGCGGCGAGCTGGAGGTCACGGACTTGAACCGTGTCTATCTGGAGCACGATTCCCTTCATGTGGAAATTTTGGGGCAGGGCTTTACCTGGCTGGACACGGGCACGCATGAGAGCTTGGTGGAGGCAACGAACTTCGTCAAGGCGGTGGAGACGCATCAGCGCAGAAAGGTTGGTTGCATTGAGGAGATCTCCTATCTCAACGGCTGGATCACCAAAGAGCAGGCGATGAAGCTGTATGAGCCCATGAGCAAGAACGAATACGGCCGCTACTTAAAGGACGTACTCGACGGAAAGTATATGGATGGATTATATTGAGGAAACATAAATGACGATCATTGTGACCGGCGGGGCCGGATTTATCGGAAGCAACTTCATCTTTCACATGCTCGGCAAGTACCCGAGCTATCGCATCGTGTGCCTGGACAAGCTCACCTATGCGGGCAATCTCTCCACCCTCAAGGGCGTGATGCAAAACCCCAACTTCCGCTTTGTCAAGGCGGACATCTGCGACAGAGAGGCGGTCTACAAGCTCTTTGAAGAGGAGAAGCCGGACGTCGTCGTCAACTTCGCCGCAGAGAGCCATGTCGATCGCTCCATCGAAGATCCGGGCATCTTTTTGCAGACGAACATCATGGGCACGGCGACGCTCATGGACGCCTGCCGCAAGTACGGCATTTCGCGCTATCACCAAGTCTCCACGGACGAGGTGTACGGCGATCTGCCCCTCGACCGTCCCGACCTCTTCTTCACCGAGGAGACGCCCATCCACACGAGCAGTCCCTATTCTTCCTCCAAGGCGGCGGCGGATCTGCTCGTGCTCGCCTATCACAGAACGTACGGGCTGCCCGTGACCATCAGCCGCTGTTCCAACAACTACGGGCCCTACCATTTCCCCGAAAAGCTCATCCCGCTCATGATCGCAAACGCGCTTGCGGACAAGCCCCTGCCCGTGTACGGCAAGGGGGAGAACGTGCGCGACTGGCTGTACGTTGCCGACCACTGCAAGGCGATCGACCTCATTTTGCACAAGGGCAAGGTGGGGGAAGTGTACAACGTGGGCGGACACAACGAGATGAAGAATATCGACATCGTCAAGCTCATCTGCAAGGAGCTTGGAAAATCCGAGAGTCTCATCACCTACGTAGCCGACCGCAAGGGGCACGATATGCGCTATGCCATCGACCCGACCAAGATCCACACGCAGCTCGGCTGGCTGCCCGAGACCAAGTTCCAAGACGGCATCAAGATGACCATTCAGTGGTATCTCGACAACAAGGAGTGGTGGCAGGAGATCATCTCGGGCGAGTATCAAAACTACTACAAGAAGATGTACGGGAATCGCTAAATGAAGGTTTTTGTCACGGGCGTGAAGGGGCAGCTGGGCTTCGACGTCGTCAAGGAATGTGAAAAACGAGGGTACCATGTCCGCGGTGTAGACGTGGAGGACATGGATATCACGGACATGGGTGCCGTGGAGCGCGTGCTCACAGAGGAGCGCCCCGACGTAGTCGTGCACTGCGCGGCATGGACGGCGGTGGACGCGGCGGAAGAGGCGGAGAACGTTGCAAAGGTGTATGCCGTCAATGCGGGCGGGACGCAGAATATCGCCGCCGTCTGCAAGAAATTGGACTGCAAGCTCATCTATATCTCCACCGACTACGTATTCGACGGGCAGGGCGAAACGCCGTGGACGCCCGATCAAAAGGACTATGCCCCCCTCAATGAGTACGGCAAGAGCAAGCTCGAAGGGGAGCGCGCCGTTGCAAACACGCTGGAAAAATTCTTCATCGTGCGCATTGCGTGGGTGTTCGGCGTGAACGGAAAGAACTTCATCAAGACCATGCTGAATGTCGGCAAGAAGTACGACACGGTGCGCGTGGTGTGCGATCAGATCGGCACGCCCACCTACACCTGCGACTTTGCCCGCCTGCTCGTCGACATGGCGGAGACGGACAGGTACGGCTACTATCACGCCACCAACGAAGGGGGGTATATCAGCTGGTATGACTTCACCTGCGAGATCTTTCGTCAGGCGGGGTACGCGACCAAGGTCGTGCCCGTGACGACGCAGGAATACGGGCTCTCCAAGGCGAAGCGCCCCTTCAACAGCCGTCTTGACAAGAGCAAGCTCATCGCGTGCGGCTTTGCGCCCCTTCCCGATTGGAAGGACGCGCTCGCACGCTACTTAAAGGAGATCGACTTCTGATGCAGATCAAAATTGAGAAGAATGTGGGCGGAATCGAGGGGTTGTGCGTCATCACCCCCGCCGTACACGGGGACAGCCGCGGCTATTTCATGGAGACGTACAGCCGGCGCGACATGGCGGAGGCGGGCGTTGACATCACCTTTGTGCAGGACAACCAGTCCATGAGCACCAAGGGCGTGCTGCGCGGGCTGCACTTTCAAAAGAACTTTCCGCAGACCAAGCTCGTGCGCGCCATCAGGGGGTGCGTGTTCGACGTTGCCGTCGACTTGCGCGCGGGCAGTAAGACGTACGGAAAGTGGTACGGCGTGGAGCTTTCGGAGGAGAACAAGAAGCAGTTTCTCATTCCCAAGGGCTTTGCGCACGGCTTTTTGGTGTTGACGGAGCAGGCGGAGTTCTGCTATAAGTGCGACGACTTCTATCACGCCAACGACGAGGGCGGGCTCGCCTGGAACGATCCCGCCATCGGCATCGTGTGGCCGCAGGTGGTGGGGGAGTATCGCGGCAGTGCGGACGGCGCGGGCTATGCGCTCGCGGACGGCACCCCCCTCAACCTGTCCGACAAGGACAAAAGATGGGGAAGATTGGCGTGAGGGGCGAAGGGACGCCCCTCCTCGTTTTACGATAATATCGCATGGGAAAACAGATCACGACAAAAAAATTGGCGTCCAACGTCATGGTTTCGTTGACGGCACAGGTCATCTCGCTTGCTGCCAGCTTTATCATGGCGCTCATCGTGCCAAAGTTCGTCTCGGAGCTCACATACTCCTATTGGCAAATGTATATGCTCTACGTGGGGTATGTCGGCGTACTGCACTTTGGCTTGCTCGACGGCATCATCTTGCGCTACGGTTCTTACGATTACGACGAGCTGGACAAGAAGAGGATGCGCTCGCAGTTTCAGTTCCTGGTGAGCGTCACAACGCTCGCCGCCGCGATCCTGCTCGTGCTCGCATGGACGGTGTTCCACGGCGCAGAGCGCATGGTGTTCACGCTGGTCGCAGTCGGCATCATTTCAAAGAACATTGTAACGTACAACTCCTACATCTTTCAGATCACCAACCGCATCAACAAATACGCCGTCGTTACCATCGCGCAGCGCGTCACGATGGGCGTTGTCGTCGTCGCGTTGCTGCTGCTTCGCGTGGACGACTTCTATTGGTTCTGCCTTGCCGATCTGATCGCGGACGTCATCTGCTTTGTCATCGGCACTTGCTTCAATCGCGGCAGCGTGTATTTCGGCAGGAGCATCCCGCTTCGGGAGGCGGGCGCGGAGACGGGCGCAAATCTGCGCTCCGGCATCATTCTGATGCTGGCGAATTGGTCGTCCATCCTGCTCGTGGGCAGCGCGCGAATGTTCACGGAATGGCGATGGGGGCAGCTCGTATTCGGAAAGGTCTCCTTCGCGTTCAGCCTTGCAAACGTGTTCCTCACAGTCGTTACGGCGGTGAGCATCGTGCTCTTCCCCTCGCTCAAGCGCCTGCAAGAGGACAAGCTGCCTTCGCTGTACACCACCATGCGCAAGGTGATCACCATCATCATGTTTGCGGCGATGATGCTTTACTTCCCCGGCGCCGTCATTTTGGAGCTATGGATGCCGCTGTACAGCGTCAGTTTGAAGTATCTCGCCATTCTGCTCCCCATCATCATCTTCAGCTCCAAGATCAACCTGCTCACCAACAACTACCTCAAGGTGTATCGTAAAGAGCGCATGATGCTGCTTGTCAACGTCATCTCCGTGGCGGTGGGGGCGGCGCTGTTTTCAGCGTCTGCGTATCTCTTCAACAATTTGGAAGCGCTGCTCGTCTGCGTCGTCGTTACGGTGATGCTCAACTCCATTCTTTCGGAGCTCGTCGTCACCAAGGTCATCGGCAAGAAGATCTATTGGGAGTTTTTCATCGAACTCGTGATGACGGGCGGGTTCATCGCCATTGCGACCTGCCTGCCTTACGGCTGGGGCGCGCTCGCCTACTTTGGGCTGCTCGCAGCCTACTGCGCGCTCAACTATAAGACGCTCAAGGGTGCGTGCGCAAAGCTGCTGCGCGTCATTCGCCGCCGTCCTGCGGCAGAGCGCGCGGGGGAAGGAGCGGAAAGCGTGGCGGAGAACGCGGCGGAAGGGGCGAGCGGGAGCGTTCCCGAAAGCGCCCCGCAGACTACCACGGGCGCTGCCGAACAAACGCCCGACGACGCGCCCGAAAATTCCGCCGAACGCGCCGATGAGCGCGCGGAGTGAGCGTGCGGGCGAGAGGGTAAGAGAGCATATTTCAGAGGAGAAGTCCACGCGGGTGGGCTTCTTTTTTGTATACGAATGCGGGAAATTGCGCAAAATATTTTACAAGTGCATGACAAAAAGGCGCGGGGATTATTACAATTTTATGATACCATGGTTGCAGACAACAAATTGAAAAAAGAGGTAATCATGAAAAAAACGCACGTAAAACGCCTTGCGGCTCTGCTTGCAGCCGCGGCAATGACCGCTTCCATGGCGGCGCTCGCAGCTTGCGATGGCAGCGAAAAAGAGGAGGCGGGCACGACGCCCCCTTCGACCAGCCAGCCCGAAACCCCCAATACCCCCAACACCCCCCACACCCCCCACACCCCCGAGAAGCCCGAAACGCCCGTCACGCCCGTGGAGCAGCCCCTTGTGTGGAATGCCGCGGCGCGCTACGACACGGGATTTTCCAGCGCAGACGGCGGCGTTGCGGAGATCATTACATACAATGCAGACAACGACAAGTTCTATCTTGTAAACGGCAAGACCAAGACCATCGACATCGTCACCCTTGCCAAGGTGGGCGAGGAGGAGCTCTCCACCACCTTCCGTGAAGTGAGCGACCGCATCGACGTCACCGCGCTCGTTGCTCAAAACAGCGCGCAGTTTGCAGAGGCGTTCACGGTGGGCGACATCACGAGCGTTGCGGTGAATACCACGCTCGACGTCATCGCCGTGGCGGTCCAGCACACGGACTACGACAAGAATGGCGCTATCGTCATTCTCAACTACGACGGCACCTTCAAGGCGGCGTATGAAGCGGGTGTGCAGCCCGACATGGTGACGTTCGCGGGCAACGTGGCGCTCAGCGCCAACGAGGGCGAGCCGAGACTTGGCTACGACGCCCCCGCAGTCGATCCCGCGGGCAGCGTAACGCTTGCCGACCTCGACGCGAACAGCGCGGTCACGCTCGGCTTCGAAGGCTTTGACGACAAGCGCGCAGAGCTTGTGGAAAGCGGCGTCATCATCACCAAGAACGTCGCGCCCTCCAAAGATCTCGAGCCCGAGTACATTGCAACGGAGGGCGGGCGCGCCTACGTCTCCCTGCAGGAGAACAACGCCGTCGCGACCATCGACGTAGCGGCAAAGAGCATCACCTCCGTCAAGCCGCTCGGCTTCAAGGATCACAGTCAGGCGGGCAACGAGCTCGACCTGCTCGAGGACGGCGCGGCGAACCCCGTGAGCCAGAGCGTGTTCGGCGTGTATATGCCCGACGGCATGGACGCCTTCACCGTGGACGGCAAGACCTATCTTGCGACCGCCAACGAGGGCGACGCCCGCGAGTGGGGGACGTATGAGGGCGTGGAGAAGTACGTTCTCGAAGGGACGAAGGTGGAAGTGCTCAAAAACGATGCCTTCGACGGCATCGACGCGGACAAGAAGTACGTGCTGGGCGGCAGATCCTTCTCCATCTTCGACGCGGAGGATATGTCCCTCGTCTTTGACAGCGGCAGCATGATCGAGAAGTATATCGCTTCGAGCGAGGAGTACAAGGCGTACTTCAACTGCAACAACGACGACGTTGACCTCGACAGCCGCAGCAAGAAGAAGGGCCCCGAGCCCGAGGCGGTCGCCATCGCCTCCATCGGCGACAAGCTGTACGCAAACGTGGCGCTCGAGCGTCAGGGCGGCGTGCTCAGCTTCGACATCACCGACTTTGCCAAGGTGAAGGTGGCGGCATACGCCAACAGCCGCGACTACTCCGCTGCGATGGCGGGCGACACCGCACCCGAGAGCATCGCCATCATTGCGGGCGCAGACGCGCCCAACGGCAAGCTCCTCATGGCAGTTGCCAACGAGAACAGCGGCACCGTCACCGTGTACTGCGCAGACAGCGAGAAGAAATCGTATGAGATGCACGCGACGGTGGAGGCGGCGCCCTCCGAGAAGGCGGATCACCTCATTATCTGGTCGGTATTCGGCAACGGCGGCAAGAACGACGGCAAGACGAGCAACGACTTCATCACCATCCACAACCCCACGAACGCAGCCGTTGCGCTCACGGGCTACACCGTGCGCTATTCTTCGCTGCGTGAGGGCGGAGAGCGCAGTTGGACGGACATTGCCCTCGAGGGCGAGCTCGCAGCGGGCGCGAACTATATCATCATCGGCAAGGACACGGGGCACGCATCTCCCGCCATCTCCTTTGCGGAAGGGGAGTATGACAAGAAGGTGGACACCCTCGTCATCGACAACAAGCAGTACACGGTGCAGCTTGTGAAGGAGGGCAAAGTGGTGGACGCGCTGGGCGTGGACGACGACACGGCGGACGCGAACGCGGAGCTTTGCGAGGGAACGGCGGTCACGGGCATCAACAAGCACAGCGTGGTCGTGCGCAATTCCGATGCGGACACGGATAACAACGTGATGGACTTCAAGGTGGTCGACCTCAAGGACAATCCCGACGTCGCGGGCGACTACAAGCCGAGCAACAAATAAAGAGGGCGGGCGCGGCAGTTGACCGCGCCCGTTCTAACTCTGCTGCAATACAAAAAGACCGCGCCCTCCGGCGCGGTCTTATTTTGGAAAAATCAAAAGAGCAGGTCGAACAGCTTCCACAGCCCAAAGGAGAGGGCGAGCGTGCCAAGCAGCAGGGCGGGCCCCACAAGGTACTTGCTCAGCGCCGACTTCTTGCGAAAGCGGGCTTGCTCCGCCTCCTCCAGCCGCGCCTGAATGACGCGGTTGTTGTGGAAGGCGAAGATGTGCCCGTCCTCCTCGCGCATGGAGTACAGGTAGGGGAAGTTGGGGCACTTGCTCATGCGGCGCAGATCCTCTTCGGGGGAGTACTTCCCGTCCTCTATGCACTTTGCCGCGATGATAAGCTCCCATGCCTCCGCGTGGGTGGGGTAGCGTTTGAGCATCTGCCGCGCGTAGGTGAGCGCCTCCTCCGCCGCGCCCAGCTCCACCAGCTCCATGCCCTTGCCGATTTCCGCTGCAATGCGCTCGTTCTCCATGCACACCGCGGCAATGCGCTCGTACGTGGCGCGCGTCTCCCCGTCCGCAAGCGCAAGCACGCGCGCGTAGTGCGGGGAGCGGGTGATGTCGCCGCGCTGGGCGGCAAGGCGAATCTCGTCCTCCGCCCTGCAGTCTGCAAGCAGGCGGGCGCGTTCGGCGGCGAACACGTCCTCGGGCACATTTTGCAAGACATCGTACACCGCGTCATATTCGCCCGCAGAGAGTAGCTGCCCCGCGCGTTTGAGCCGTTCGCGCAGCAGCACCGCGTCCACGTCCATGCCCGCGGGTTGATCGCCCATGTTGATGGGGAAGGTGCGGCGGCTCGCCTGCAACTGTTTTTCAAATTCCGCGAGGGAGAGCTGTTCTGCGTCCGCGGCGAGGGCGCCGTCTGCAATGCTCACGAGGATGCAGCCGCAATGTTCGCACGCGAAGCTCCCGCCCCGCTCCACAAGGGGCGCGCCGCAGTTGGGGCAGTTCATTGGAACAAATTGCATATCCCGTCTCTCCCGTTCAGGCAGTTTCTCAAAAAAAGTATAGCAGAGTGGGGGAAATTTGTCAACGGGCGCCGCCCCCCTTCCCCCGCGCGAAGCATTGACGGGCACCCCGCAAGTGTGCTATAATGGAGGCAACATTAGGTATGGAGGAATAAGGAATGGACGCAAGGCAGATCTTGCAGGAAGTGGAGGAGTGGATCCGCGCGGAGCAGCTCGCCGATACCCATCTCACGGTGGAGGACGGGGTGGACGTGCTCAAACTGCACCTCACGGGGCTGGGCAACGAGGAGGGCGCGGAGGAGCCGCTCAACGGCGAGGCGCTCATGCAGGTGTGCCTCCTGCCCTTTTCAGACGACACCCCGCTCGTGCAGTTCTACACGACCGTCGCCGTCGATCTCGACGAGGAAAACCTCGTCCCCGCCGCGGCTGCGTACAACGCGCTCAGCCTCACCTGTCCGCTGGGCAGCTTTCACGTGCACGAACCGCGTCGGCAGGCGTACCACAAGTACTGCTATATGCTCCTGCAGGACGAGCTCGAGTGGGTGGACGCGATCGAACTCATGCTCCTGCATTGCTGGAATGTCATCGACAGATTTTTCCTGGACGCGCTCGGGATCGCATCAGACGCGGCGGGCTGGCGCGGCTGAGGCGGGGCGCGAACAAGCAGGCAATACGGGCAGTTCGCCTTGTGCGGACAGCCCGTTTTTTTTGCGCTCAAACAGGTGAAAAAAGGGCATTTTTTGTGGTAATCGTTTGCATAAACTTACACGAATTGTTCACACGAATTCACAATAAGACGCATTGACAATGCGCGGGAGGGTGGGCTATAATCTATCATGGAAAAATAACAAAATAAATACGGAGGCGTATCGTTTGAAGAAATACGTATTGAGAATTTTGGTCGCTTTGAGCGCAATGGTGCTTGCGCTCGGCATTCTTTCTGCCTGCACGGGCGCGACCAAGGAGTACACCATCTCCTTCTATGACGAGGGAAAGTTGGTTGGCACAGTGACGACTGCGGGCGGCGAGGAGATCGCCCTGCCTGCGGCGGCGGAAAAGGACGGCTTCACCTTTGTGGGCTGGTTCTTTGAAGAGGAGGGCGCGGGCGAGCAGCTCACCTCGGATTACTATGTGGAGCACGCGCTCAACAAGAACGAGCACGTGTACGCCTACTACAAGGCAGAGGAAGTCACGCCTCCGCCCGCGGCGCAATTCACTGTCACCTTCTACAACGGCGACAGCGTGTACGACACGCGCACGGGGGAAGCGGGGGCGAGCGTCACCCTTCCCACCCCGCCCAAAAAGGATGGGTTCACCTTCGTGGGCTGGTTCACCCAACAGGGCGGCAAGGGGGAGGAATTCACCGCGCAGAGCAAGCTCACCGCAAACGTGAGCGTGTACGCGCACTATACGGCAGAGGAAGTTACGCCTCCGCCCGCGGCGCAGTACACCGTCACCTTCTGCTATGAAAGCGGCGGCACGTACACGACCAAGCAGGTGCAGGAGGGCGGCACGCTCACCCTGCCCACAGCTCCCGACAAGGCGGGGTACACTTTCGTTGGTTGGTTCACGCAGCAGGGCGGCAAGGGGGAGCAGCTCACAACTTCCACCAAGATCACCCGCAGCTTCTCCGTGTACGCGCACTATACCGCAACGGAGTACACCATCTCCTTCTACGACGGCAGCGTACTCAAGGGCACCGTCAAGACGGCGGGCAACGAGCGCATCACCCTTGTCACGGCGGCGGAAAAGCCCGGTTACACCTTCGCGGGCTGGTACTTCGGCACGAATGGCACGGGGGACAAGCTCACGGCAGACTACTATGCAAATAAGAAGCTCACCGCAAACGTGAGCGTGTACGCGCACTATACGGCAGAGGAAGTTACGCCTCCGCCCGCGGCGCAGTACACCGTCACCTTCTGCTATGAAAGCGGCGGCACATACACGACCAAGCAGGTGCAGGAGGGCGGCACGCTCACCCTGCCCACAGCTCCCGACAAGGCGGGGTACACCTTCGTAGGGTGGTTCACGCAGCAGGGCGGCAAGGGGGAGCAGCTCACAACTTCCACCAAGATCACGCGCAGCTTCTCCGTGTACGCACACTACACTGCAACGGAGTACACCATCTCCTTCTACGACGGCAGCGCGCTCAAGGGCACCGTCAAGACGGCGGGCAACGAGCAGATCACCCTCGTTGTGGCGGCGGAAAAGCCCGGCTACACCTTCGAGGGCTGGTACTTCGGCACGAATGGCACGGGGGACAAGCTCACCGCAGACTACTATGCGAGCAAGAAGCTCACGCAGGACGTGAGCGTATATGCCCACTACAAGCCGACGGACGTTCCCGGGCAGAGCTACCGCGTGACATTGCAGCCGAACAATGGCGGTATTGCAAGTGTAGACGGCGTCAAGAAGAACTTCATCGATACCAACTGCATCGAGCGCGCGCCCACCGCGACAAAACCCGGGTACCGCTTCACGGGTTGGTACACGGACAAGGATTGCAAGGGCGAGCCCGTCACCTTCCCCTATGTCGTGACGCACGCGCACACGCTGTACGCGGGATGGGAGCTCATCACCTACACCGTCTCCTTTGATATGCACGGCGCGCCCGATCTGCCCGCGGTGAGCGGACGCATCTCGTTTGAAGAGCCGAGCACGCCCGAATGGAGCGGACACGCCTTTGTTGGCTGGTACCGCGACGCGGGGTACAGCGAACAGGCGGTGTTCCCCATCACCCTGACGCGTGACATCACCCTGCACGCGAAGTGGGTGGACGTCTCGCAGGGCGTTGTCTTTATCATGGACGGGGATACGATCACGAGCTATCGCGGCGGCACGGCTGCGGACGCAGAGCTCGTCATTCCCGCAAAGGTGAACGGACAGCAGGTGCGCTATATCGGGGCGGACGCCTTCCGCGGCGCGACCTTCCTTACAAAACTCACCCTGCCCGAGGGACTTCTCGCCATCGGCATGGGGGCGTTCAGCGAATGCACCAACCTCACGCAGGTGGTATTCCCGAGCACGCTCGTCGCGCTCGACCAGGCGGTGTTCTCGGATACGGGGCTCACGAGCGTCACGCTGCCCGCCTCCGTCACGTCGGTGGGAATGCAGGCGTTCGCAAATTGCACCAGCCTCAAGACGGCAGACTTCAGCAAGACGGCGCTCACCCTGCTGCGCATGAATATGTTCGTGGACGATGCGGCGCTCACCACCGTGCTCCTGCCCCAAAACCTCACGGCGATGGAAACGGGCATCTTCACCCGCTGCGCCTCCTTGAACAGCATCGCCATGCCCAAGACGGCGATCGACATTTCGAGCACCATGTTCGACGGCACGGCAATGTACAAAGATCCCGCCAACTGGGAGAACGGCGTGTTCTATGTGGATAGCTACCTCGTCAAAACGGCATGGTGGGGCCCCATCGACTCCTCCACCAACGACGACTATTCCAACCCCAACTACGTGGTGCGCGCGGGCACCATCTGCATTGCGAGCGGCGCGTTCGACTCCAAGCCCTTCCTCTCCATCACCCTGCCCGACGGACTTCTGCGCATCGGGGACAAGGCGTTCAACTACTGCGAGAAGCTGCTCACCGTCAACATTCCCGACACCGTTACGACGGTGGGGTACAAGGCGTTCAACAAGACCAAGGCCATCGAGACGGTGAACGGCGGGCAGTACGTGGGCAAGTGGTTTTTGGGTGTGAGCGGCTCTCCCACCTCCCTTGCGCTGCGCGAGGGCACGGTGGGTATGGCGGACTGCGATCCCGCAGGCAGCGGGCCCATGCCCTCCGTTGAGACGGTCACGCTGCCTTCCTCCTTAAAATACATCGGCAAGGGCGCGTTCTATTGGTCGAAGATCACGTCCATCACCCTGCCCAAGGGACTTGTGAGCATCGGCGAAAAGGCGTTCTACTTCTGCAAGATCGCAAGCGTTGACCTCGGCTCCTGCACCGGCCTCACCTCCATCGGATACAGCGCATTCGGGGCGCTCAGCCTCACCAAGGTGTGCATTCCCGCGAGCGTGACCACGATGGGCGAGCTCGTATTCAACGGCGCGAAGGAGCCGCTCACCATCCACTGCGCGGTCGCTGCAAAGCCCGCGGGCTGGGCGGATCGGTGGAGCGAACAGGTCTCCGTGGGCGGCGCTGCCATCACCGTCGTATGGAACAGTTTGGGTTAAACTGCACAAGAAAAGAAAGTCTGCACCCTGCGTGCAGGCTTTTTTTGTGCAAAATCACCCAAAAGGACGGGGGGAATTATACTTCCTATAAGCGCTCCTTATGCTTCGTATAAAGAACGGATATATTCACGAAAAGTCAATATAATTGACGGAAAAATGGGAATGCGGTATAATAAAATTCATATCTCCGCAAAACGTGCGGGGGAAGGAGAGGGCGCCTATGATGAAAGAGGGCGAGTTTCGCAATCCAAGCGGCTGTGCCATTTCGGGTGTGATCGATCGCAGCGGCAAGCGCATGAGCGGAGAATGTATGATCCGCTCCATTGTCACCATGCACGATCGCTCCAACGGGCTGGGCGGCGGATTCGCGGGCTACGGGATCTATCCCGAGTTCAAGGAGTATTACGCATTTCACCTGTTTTATAACGACGTGATCGCAAAAAAGGAGGCGGAGGACTTTATCCAACGCCATTTTGACATTGCCTTTCAGTCTGCGATCCCCACGCGAAAGACGGACAGCATTTCAGACGCGCCCATTATCTTTCGCTATTTTGTGCTGCCCGACGCGCGCAAGCTGGAGACGCGGCAGCTGGATGAAGAGGAATACGTCGTGCGCTGCGCAAATCGCATCAACATGGAGATCAGCGGCGCATACGTGTTTTCCTGCGGGAAAAATATGGGTATCTTCAAGGCGGTGGGCTTCCCCGAGGACGTGGGGAAGTTCTACCGTCTTGACGAGTACGAGGGATACGCGTGGACGTGCCACGGCCGCTATCCCACAAACACGCCCGGTTGGTGGGGTGGAGCGCACCCCTTCGGGCTGCTCGACTATTCCGTCGTACACAACGGGGAGATCTCCTCGTACGACGCAAACCGCCGCTACATTGAAATGTTCGGCTATAAGTGCACGCTGCAGACGGATACCGAGGTCATCACCTATATCGTAGACTACCTGCTGCGCCGCAAGAAGCTCACCCTGCAGGAGGTCGCAAAGGTCGTCTCTGCCTCCTTCTGGTCGACCATCGAGAGCAAGAGCGAGGAGGAGCGCGAACAGGATACGCTGCTGCGCAAGATGTTCCCGTCCCTGCTCATCACGGGGCCCTTCTCCATCATCTTCGGCTACACGGGCGGGCTGATGGCGCTCAACGATCGCCTCAAGCTGCGCTCCATGGTCGTTGCCGAACGCGGCGACAAGGCGTATATCGCTTCGGAGGAATGCGCGATCCGCGTCATCGAACCCGAACTTGACTACGTTCGCGCCCCCCGCGGCGGCGAGCCCGTTATCTTTGAACTCAACGGAGGCGCACGATGATCCCTTTCTTTGTCTATCCGGAATATGAAGTCGTGCGCGATTACGATCGCTGCATTTCCTGCCGCGTGTGCGAACGCCAGTGCGCCAACGAGGTGCACGCCTACGACGAGAAACTGGGCAAGATGGTCGCAGACAACACCAAGTGCGTGAACTGCCACCGCTGCGTCTGCCTGTGCCCCACGCACGCGCTCAAGATCAAGAAGTCTGAGGACACCTACAAGATCAACGCGAATTGGGACAATGCCCTCATCACCGAAGTGCACCGCCAGGCGGATACGGGGGGCGTGTTGCTCTCCTCCATGGGCAACCCCAAGCCCTATCCCGTGTATTGGGATAAGATGCTCGTCAATGCCTCGCAGGTGACCAACCCCTCCATCGATCCGCTGCGCGAACCCATGGAGACGACGGTCTTCCTCGGCAAAAAGACGGCGAACGTGGTGCGCGACGCGAACGGGAAGATCAAGGACACCATGTCCCCCCAGCTCAAGCTGAAAACGCCCATTCTCTTCTCGGCAATGAGCTACGGCTCCATCTCCTACAACGCGCACGAGAGCCTCGCGCGCGCGGCAGAGGAGCTGGGCATCTACTACAACACGGGCGAGGGCGGGCTGCACCGCGACTTCTACAAGTACGGCAAGAACACCATCGTGCAGGTCGCAAGCGGCAGATTCGGCGTGCATTCCGAATATCTTGAGACGGCGGCTGCCATCGAGATCAAGATGGGGCAGGGCGCAAAGCCGGGTATCGGCGGGCACCTCCCCGGCGCGAAGATCACGGACGAAGTCTCCAACACGCGCATGATCCCCAAGGGCGTGGACGCCATCTCTCCCGCGCCCCATCACGACATTTACTCCATCGAAGATCTGCGCCAGCTCATCTTCTCTTTGAAGGAAGCCACGGCGTACAAAAAGCCCGTCATCGTCAAGATCGCGGCGGTGCACAACGTTGCAGCCATCGCAAGCGGCATTGCACGCAGCGGGGCGGACATCCTCGCCATCGACGGCTACCGCGGCGGCACGGGCGCAGCGCCCACCCGCATTCGCGACAACGTGGGCATTCCCATCGAACTTGCGCTCGCCTCCGTCGATCAGCGGCTGCGCGAAGAGGGCATTCGCGACAACGTATCCGTTGTGGCGGCGGGCTCCATTCGCTCGAGCGGCGACCTCGTCAAGGCGATCGCGCTGGGTGCGGACGCCTGCTACATCGGCTCGGCGGCGCTGCTCGCGCTCGGCTGCCACCTGTGCAGAAGCTGTCATGCGGGCAAGTGCAATTGGGGTATCGCAACGCAGGTGCCCGAACTTGTCAAGCGCCTCAATCCCGAGATCGGCAGCAAGCGCCTTGTCAACCTCGTGCACGCCTGGACGCACGAATTGCAGGAGATGATGGGCGGCATGGGCATCAACTCCATCGAAGCGCTCAGGGGCAACCGCCTCATGCTGCGCGGCATCGGACTTACGGAGAAGGAACTCTCCGTGCTGGGCATTCGCCATGCGGGGGAATAAGAGATGAAACGCATCTATGTGAGAGAGGAATGGTGCCTCGGGTGCCATCTTTGTGAATACGAGTGCGCGTTTGCGTGCTCCGGCGAGAAGAACATGGTGCACGCGCTCAAGGGCAAGAGCATCCACCCGCGCATTCGCGTGGAGGACGGCACGGGCATCCACTTCGCGGTGAACTGCCGCCATTGCACGGATATGCCCTGCGTCAAGGGGTGCATTGCGGGCGCGCTCTCGCGCGACGAGCACGGAATGGTCGTCATCGACAAGAACAAGTGCGTGGGCTGCTACACCTGCGTCACGCTCTGCCCGTACGGGGCGATCATGCCGGACGGCGAGGGCAAGGCGGCGCAAAAGTGTATGTTGTGCACGGACAACGGGCTTACCGAGCCCAACTGCGTGAAGCATTGTCCCAACAATGCCATCGTCTTTGAGGACAGGGGGTAAGCGCCATGAATTACGTACTCATCGGAAATTCCACGGCGGCAACGTACGCCATCGAGGGCATTCGCAGCGTGGACAAGGAGGGGAGCATCACCGTCATCTCGGAGGAGAGCTGCCCCGCTTACGGCAAGCCGCTCATCTCCTACTACCTCTACGGCAAGGTGGATACGGCGCACCTCGACTATCGCACCCCCGCCTTCTATGAAAGGATGGGCGTCACCCTCATGCTGGGGGAAAAGGCGACGAAGATCGACGCAAAAAAGCGCACCGTGCTGCTTGCAAGCGGCAAGAAGGTGCCCTACGATAAACTGCTCGTGGCAACGGGCTCCCGCCCCTTCCTGCCCCCCATGGAGGGGCTCGACAGGGTGGAGGAGAAGTTCACCTTCATGACGATGGAGGACGCGCGCGCGCTCGAACAGGCGCTCTCCCCGCAAAAGAAGGTGCTCATCGTGGGCGCGGGGCTCATCGGGCTCAAGTGTCTGGAGGGCATCCTGGACAGAGTGGGCGGAGTTACGGTGGTGGATACCGCCCCCCGCATCCTGCCCAGCATTCTCGATGAAGAGGGGGCGCTCATCGTGCAGCGCTTCCTGGAAGAGAGGGGCGTCACCTTTCTTCTGGGCGACGCGGCTGCCTCGCTGGAGGCGCGCTGCGCACACCTCAAAAGTGGCAAGAGCGTGGAGTTCGACATTCTCGTCGTGGCGGCGGGCGTGCGCCCCAACGTGGAGCTCGTCAAGGAGGCGGGCGGCGACGTGAACCGCGGCATTGCGGTGAACGACAGGCAGGAGACCTCCATCGAAAACGTGTACGCGGCGGGCGACAACTGCGAGAGCTACGACCTTGCAGCCAAGGAGACGCGCATTCTCGCCATCCTTCCCAACGCGGCGCAGCAGGGGCTTGTTGCGGGCTGCTGCATGGCGGGCGGAAACGCGCACTTCGCGGGCGGCATTCCCGTAAACGCCATCGGCTTCTTCGGCTTGCACGTGGCAACGGCGGGCGTGTACGTGGGCGAGAGCTATGTGGAGCGTTCGGGCAATTCGTATAAGAAGCTCTTTTACAGCGACAACGTATTAAAGGGGTACATCCTCGTGGACAAGATCGAGCGCGCGGGCATCTACACCTCGCTCATCCGCGACATGGTCCCCCTCGACAGCATCGACTTCGAACGCGTCAAGCACGATCCCGTGCTCATGGCGTTCCCGCGCGAGACGCGCATTGAAAAACTTTCGGGAGGCAGAAGATGAAGATCGCAACGGGCGAACTTGACTATCAGGTGCTCAACGAGATCATCCGTTCCTCCACCGATAAGGAAGTGGAGCTGGACGGCTGCTGCGGGCAGCGCTATATCGGCGCGGGGCTCTCGGGCAGGACGATCACCATTCACGGCACGCCGGGCAACGCGCTGGGCGCCTACCTCAACGGCTGCGACGTGGTGGTGGACGGCAACGCGCAGGACGCCATCGGCGACACCATGAACGCGGGCAGGATCGTGATAAACGGCAACGCGGGCGACGCGGTGGGCTATGCCATGCGCGGGGGCAAGATCTTCGTGCGCGGCGACGCGGGCTATCGCGTGGGCATTCACATGAAGGCGTACAAGGAGCACCGCCCCGTCATCGTGGTGGGGGGCATCGTGGGCTCCTTCCTGGGCGAATATCAGGCGGGCGGCATCATCGTCGTGCTCGGCGACGGGGCGGAGGGCTCGCCCGTCGGCAATTTCTGCGGCGCAGTCCGCTGGGCATCGTGGGCAACTTCTGCGGAACGGGAATGCACGGCGGCGAAATGTATCTGCGCTGCGAGAGCGTGCCCACCGTCCTTCCCGCACAGGTCAAGGCGGAGCGCGTGGAGACGCTCCCTGCCGAGATCAGGCAGCTCATCGAGGAGTTTGCGGCGCAATTCGGGCTGAATGCAGAGGAGATCGCCTCCTCGCCCTTCCTGCGCCTCACCCCCAATTCGGACAATCCCTATCGCACCCTTTACACGCACAATTGAGAGGTTATGAACAAAAAAAGAGCGGCAGGAATGCCGCTCTTTTTTGCGTATTCAGGAGACGCGCCCCAGCAGTTCGTCCACCGTCACGTCGAAGTACTCCGCCACCTTCACGAGGTTGTACAGCGAGGGGTTGCTCGCCCCGCTGCGCCAGCGGGAGATGACGCTCCACGACAGCTGCGTGTGCTTTTGCAGGGCATACAGGCTGGTGTTGCTCGCGCGCAACAGCTCGTTCAGCCGCTGCGAAAAGGGCATCACGGGGCGGTAGCAGGCGGCGGGCGATTGCGTGGTCAGCCCAAGCAGATAATCTGCCGAACAGCAGAACAGTTGCACAAGCGCGGTAAAATTTTCGTACGAGGGCGCGTGTTTTCCGCCCATGTAGAGTGCGAGTTTGGGGCGCGAAGTATGCAGCGCGCGGGCGAGCGTCGTCTGGTTGTAGCCGTGTTCCGCCATCTGCTCGGCGAGCCGTTCTGAAAAATTCGACAAAATAAACATAACAAAGACCTTTTTCTACAAAAAATTATCTTCCCTTCGCGCAGAATTTTCTTGCATTGTTAAAAGTAGGAAGATATAATTTTAGTATGCACCCCCCGTGAGAGGGGCTTGGGCAGAAAAAGGAGAAGAAAACATGAAAGAAGTACGCAAGACGGAGGTCGTCACGGAGGAGACTTTGTGCGAAGAGTTGCAGGCGCTCGTCAAGGAATTCTACCTGGGCAGAACGGCGCGCGCGGGGCGGGATCTTCTGCTCACGCTGCCAAACGGTCAGCAGGTTTCCCTGCGCGTGCAGGAGCGAAAGTAACAGACGAGCGGGGGCATTCCCCGCTTTTTTTGCGGGGGAACTCTTTCCTCTGCGCGCGTAGGAGCGAAAGGAAAAGGCGGGCGGGGGCATTCCCCGCTTTTTTTGCGGCGGGGTTGGAGCGCGGCGCAGCTTACTATAGCGCGGCACCATGTCCGCGTTGTTTGAACAACGTGCATACCATGACCGCGGTGAAAAACACAGGCACCATGTCCGAAGGCTGCTCGTTCCCGCCCACCATGTCCGCGGTGCGCGGCGCAAGGCAGCCGCCGTCTTCGCGCGGGCGCGAGGGCGCGAAAGCGCAAATTAGGGGCAAAATTGTTTGACAATCGCGGGAAAAGCGCTTATAATGTGGAACAAAGGCAATGATACGGAAGAGACGCATCCGCCTTCCCATGCAGAGAGGGGCGCCCGTGGGCTGCAAGGCGCGCTATGGGATGGATGCGGTATTCCCCCGCGAGCCGCGCACCCAAAAGGTGACGCCGTATTCCCGCGTTAAGGGGCAACGAGGCGCACGAGCCGTGCGCAAAATCAGGTGGTACCGCGAAAAAAATCGCCCTGTATGCAAGCGCATACAGGGTTTTTTGTAGGAGGAGATCATGCAGAATACCGACGAGATCGAAGAGGCAGCCCTCAAAGAGGCGGAAGGGGCGGACAGTTCCCGCGCACTCTACGAGATCAAGATGAAGTTCTTGGGGCGCGCGGGCGTCGTCATCGCGCTGCTCAAGAAGATGAAGGACATCCCCGCGGAGCTGCGCCCCGCCTTCGGCAAGAAGGTGAACGCGCTGCGCGAGAAGCTGGAGGCGGAGTTTTCCGCCTTCGAAGAGAAGCTCGCCAAAAAGGAGATGCAGGCAAAGCTCTCCCGCGAGAACGTGGACGTGACCATGCCTGGGCGCAGAAGGGCGCAGGGCACGCTGCACCCCGTCACGCGGGTGAAGAACGAGCTTGTGGACATCTTCGCGGGCATGGGGTTTGAGATCTTCGAGGGGCCGGAGATCGAGAACGACTACTACAACTTCACCGCCCTCAACACGCCCGCAGACCATCCCGCGCGCGATATGCAGGACACCTTCTATCTTGCAGAGGGGCTGCTGCTGCGCACGCAGACGAGCGCGGGGCAGATCCGCCTCATGGAGAAGAAGCAGCCGCCCATCAAGATGCTCTCCCCGGGCAGGGTGTTCCGCTCGGACGACGACGCGACGCACTCGCCCATGTTCCACCAGATGGAGGGGCTCGTCGTAGACAAGGGCATCACGCTGTGCGACCTCAAGGGGATGCTCGATGAGTTCGCGCGCACCATGTTCTCCGCCTCCTCGAAAACGCGCCTTCGCCCCAGCTACTTCCCCTTCACGGAGCCCTCCGTGGAAGTGGACGTGAGCTGCCATGCCTGCGGCGGAAAGGGCTGCTCGCTGTGCAAGGGCACGGGCTGGATCGAGGTATTGGGCGCGGGCATGGTCAACCGCCGCGTGCTCGAAAACTGCGGCATCGATCCCGACGAGTACACGGGCTTTGCCTTCGG
>CALVTZ010000004.1 GCA_944363255.1 uncultured Clostridia bacterium | reverse complement strand
TCACGCTGGCAGATCCTACCCGCACGGGCTACGACTTCGAGGGCTGGTATGATGCAGAAAAGGGCGGCAACAAAGTCACCGAAATCGCACAGGGCAGCACGGGCAACAAGACCTTGTATGCGCGCTGGACGGAAGAGAAGTACGACGTAAGCGTAACGGTGGATGGCGGCGAGCCTTCTTCGGAAGCGCAGGCGACGTACAACACGGAGTACAGCATCGCGCTCTCGGCGGCAGACTATCACCACATTGCGAAAGTCGCGGTCAGCGTAGGCGGAACGGCGCTCACGGATGGCTACACCTTCACGAACGGCAAGCTCATCATCTCGTCTGCGAAGGTCACGGGCACGATCGCCATCACGGTGACGACGGCAGCGAACACGTACGACGTTGACTTCAACGGCACGAACGTAGGCTACAGCGGAACGCTCTCGGCAACGTACGGCACGGACTACACCCTCACACTCACGGCGGTAACGGGGTATGACCTTCCCACCGAGATCTCCGTAACGGTGAACGGCAGCGATGTCACGTTCTCCTACGTGGAAGGCGTTCTCACCATTGATGGCGACCTCATCACGGGCGATATCGTCATCATCGCAGCAGGCAATGCGAAGCAGTTCACCGTCACCTTCAACGCAGAGGGCGGCACGCTTGCAGCGGGCGAAACGGGCACGCAGAAGGTTTCCTACAACACCAAGGCGACGCGCCCTGCAGATCCTACCAAGAAGGGTTACGCCTTCATGGGTTGGGAGCTTGGCGGCAATGCGTTCAGCTTCGATACGCTCATCACGAGCAATATCGAGCTCACGGCGACATGGCAACTTGAAACGTACACCATCACTTATGTACTCGGCGGCGGCGTAAATGCAGCGGGCAACCCTGATTCGTACACCGTGACGAGCGACACCATCACGCTGGCAGATCCTACCCTCACGGGCTATGACTTTGAAGCGTGGTATGATGCGGAAAAGGGCGGCAATCAAGTCACCGAGATCGCGGCGGGCAGCGCGGGCAACATTACGCTGTATGCGCGCTGGAATGCGATCATGTTCCTCGTCACCTTCGATGCAAACGGCGGTACGCTTGCTCAGGGCGAAGAGACGCAGTCGGTAATTTCCGGCGGCACGCTCGCCTTCGTTGAGCCTACGCGCGTTGGGTATCGCTTCGACGGCTGGTTCACGGATGACTCGTTCACGCAGCGGTATGACTTCAACGCGGCAGTCACTTCAAGCTTCACGCTCATTGCCAAGTGGAAGATCACCGTTGTCACGGGCGTGGCGCAGAACGGCGTCGTGGTTACCGTCACCTCGGAAGAGGGCTTTGAGGACGGTGTGCGCCTCGAACTCGTCAACATTGATGACGAAGAACTGCTCGAAAGCGCGCGCGGCTCGCTGGCGAAGAACATGACGCTGGCAACGCTGTACGACATCAAACTTGTGAATGCAGACGGTTCGCCCGTGAGCATTCTCAAGCCGCTCACCATCAGTCTTTCGGCGGAAGGTCTGCCCGAGGCTGAGGGCAAGTACACTGTCGTGTTCATCTCTGAGGACGGCAGGGTGGAAGAGATGGCTACGCACGTGGAAGACGCGTTCCTCTACTTCATCGTAACGCACTTCAGTTACTATGCGATCGTCGATATGCTGCCGCTCAGCGGTGGAAGCACGTTCGCTTGGTGGTGGATCCTCATCGCAGTCGTCGCGTGCCTCGTCATCATGGCGATCATCGTCTACTTCAAGAAGCGCGGCAAGCGGTTCGAACTCACCTGCGTCGGCGGCGGAATGCCTGCAAGAAAGCTCAAGCAGGATGCGCTCATCGACCTGCCCATTCCCGAACGCGAAGAAGAAGTGTTCGAGGGCTGGTACTATGACGAGACGTTCACCGAGCCTGCAATGGTCTCCGCAATGCCTAGTCAGAACCTCATCCTCTACGCGAAGTGGAGAAGAATGACGGACGAGGAGCGCATTGCGCGCGACAGAATGCGTGCAGAGGCGGACGAAGGCTACCACGCGGCAGCGCCCGTAGAGGACGCGCCCGAGGAGCAGCCCGCTCCCCGCGAGCTTGACAGCGACTAACCGCTGAGGCGGAAAACAACAAAAAAGCGCGAGGTGCATTTGCACCCCGCGCTTTTTTGATGGAAAGAGTACGCGATCGTTGCGCGCATTGAGAGTGTTTTTTAGTCGTTTGCAGGAAGGGGAGTTGATTGAAAGGGCTTATCGGCGATAGGGGAGTGCGCCTTGCGGCGCGCCGTTGAAGGCAAGGATAGACGGCGTAAGGGAATATATCCCCTCATCCGTCTGCTTCGCAGCCACCTTCCCCCGAGGTGGAAGGCTTTTTGTGCGCATAGCCCAACGGAATAGCGCACCATAGTCTCGTGAAAAAAGACGAAGCCTTTTGTCACGAAATAAGACCTTCGAATTGCTCGAAGGTCTTTTTTTGGAGCTTCTCGTAGGACTTGTAAGGAGGGCGAAGCCCGACGGAATAGCGTATCGTTCGCCATCTTGTTAAAGATGGCGCGATCGCGTTGACGGCGACCACGCGCAGCGTGCGCCGGTTCATGTCAAAGCAAAAATAAAAGACCTTCAAATTGCTCGAAGGTCTTTTTCTGGAGCTTCTGGCCGGACTTGAACCGGCGACCTATTGATTACGAATCAATCGCTCTACCGACTGAGCCACAGAAGCATTTCTTGCACAACGCTTATTTATTATAGAGGAAAGTGCGGCAAAAAGCAAGCGTTTTCACGCGGTATTTTATAATTTTTTCTTGTCAAAATAAATCTGCGCAAAATCGCCCAAACCGCATTGCGCTTCCCGCGCAAATCGTCATTTCACTAACCTTTCGTGTTGCTGTCATCAGACTAAAATGATAAGAGATTAACATTATAGCAAACAAGCGGAGGAAAAACATGAAAGAGTTTAGAAAGTGGTGCAAGGCGGCGGAGCGCATTTCCCCCTTGGAATACGGCGTCATCCTTGCAGAAAAGACGGGCAAGGTGCTGCCCGCGCTGCGCGAACTTTCGGGCAACACGACGGAGAACTCCACGCTGCTTGCCATCTTCATCATCGCCTCGGTGTATGCCGACGGCAAACTTGACGAAACGGAGTACGCGCTCATGCGCCCCATGCTCGAGCGGTTCTTTGGTCAGGAAGTCAACTTTGAGGAGGCGAAGGCGGTCGTCAAGGCGTTCTCGCCCGAAGGGGAGGATCTCAAAAACATCGTGAACAGGGTGGCAGACATGATCGGGGAAGCCGATCCCGAACTCAAGCGGGATATCATCACCGTATGCCTTCTCATTTGCGCCATCGACGGCAAGATCACTCGCCGCGAGCGCAAGTACATCAAACAGCTCATACAATAACTTAGCGGGAACCTCATAGCAAAGCGGCGAAGCCTTTTGGCTTCGCCGCTTTGTGTTATTCATTCGCTTTGAGCGATTCGTTCATATCGATCTTCACGATCTTGTGCCGCAGGGCGATGGTCACGAGGAAGGTGAACAGCAGCACCACGAAGGGGGCGAGCAGCCATACGTACCAGCTCACGGTGGCGATCGAACCAAAGTTGATGATGCTGAATACGAACCACATCAGGAACAGCCCAACGGGATAGCCAAACACAATGCCCACAAGGGTGTTGATATAGATCTCGCGGTAGATATAGCCCGCCACTTCCTTGTCGTGATAGCCCAAGACCATCAGCGTTGCGATCTCGCGGTTGCGTTCGCTGATATTGATATTCGTGAGCGTGTAGATGACGACGGCGGTGAGCAGCCCCGCGAAGATGACGATGATGAGGGCAAGCCCCATGATGGAAGTGGAACCGAAGTCCCCGAACAGGCACATATCTAGCAGGGAAAGCCCCGCGAGGATGAGCCCCATCGAGCCAGCCACGGCGATGAGCGTCATGACAAAGCGGTTGATATAGCGCAGCACATTGCGCATCGTGGACTTGTAGCGGAAGGAGAGGCGATTCCAAATGAGGGGAATGCGCTCCAAAAATACCTTTCTGCCCGCCTTGGGGGGCTTGGGGCGCAAGAGTTCGGCAGGCGTCGCCTTCATGAGTTTGCTGCCTGCAATGAGGGTGGAGAAGATGGTCGCCAGCACGATGACGAAGAAGCTGACGAGGAAGAACCACATCATCACGCTCGAACTCATGGGCGGCATGACGAAGCTGTAATTGAACACCTTGTAGATGAGGCTGGCAAGCCCGATGCCCACGAAGTACGCCCCGACGCCGCCGATGCCCGTGGCGAGCATGGCGAACAGGAAGTACTTGAACAGGATGCGGAAGGGACCATAGCCCAGCGTGCGCAGGCAGGCGATCTGCGCGCGTTCCTCCTCCATGAGCCGCGTCATATTCGAGAGCACGACGAGCGCGGTGATAAAGAGGAAGGCGACCATGAGCAGCAGGGCGATATACAGCACCTTTTCCGCATAGGAATGCAGGGAGTTGAAGCTGAAGTTGTCGTGCAGCGTGATGAAGCGCGCGTCCTCGCCCAGGATCGCAGTGAGCGCCGCCTGTTCCTCCGCAACATAATCATCATACGCAGAGGAAAATGCGCCAAAGGTATCCCGCTCGGGCAGGGCTATGTACAGATCGCCCGCCTCGGGCAGGGGCTTGCCCACCATGGGCAGGGTGGGGATGTCGTTGGTGGAGAGATATAAAATATTGTCGAGCGCGATGAGCTCGCCCAGATCGCCGATGTTGTCGGGGATCTCCATATTTTCGGGGTTGAGATAGCTGGGCTCGTCGTCCACGGCAAAGGTGATGGGGGAGAGCGTCGTCTCCGTCACGGTCACGTGGATGGTGGCAAGCGCATCGGGCAATAGCGTAAGATCGGGCGCCTCGTTTCCGCCCTGCACGGCAAGCTGGGTGAGCACGTCCTTGAAGTTGATGGCAAGTTCCGTGCCCAGCGCAAAGCCCTTCAACCTGTTGTCCTTTTCCTCGGCTGCGGCGGGGATGTTGGTCACGCTTTCTGCATACGTTTCGCGTAAAGTGTGCACATTCACCGTGCGCACCTCATCCAAAAAGTACAGGCGAACGAGCTGTTTTTCCTCGCCCACGGTGAGGTACACGTCCACGGAATTGCCGCTGTTCACGTTCTCCTTCCCGTAGCGCGCCGCAACCGCTTCGATCTCCTCCTGCGAAAATCCGTTGGCGTTCTTGCTCTTCACGATGAAGTCGCTCACGTTCTGCGCCGCGTAGTATTCCTCCAACGAGCGGTCGATCTTGTTGGTCGAGCCGCCGATCCCCGCGAGGAAGCCCACGGAGACGAGCACGATGCACACGATGGAGATGAAGCGTGCGATATGTTTTTTGAACACGCGTTCCAGCGTTTTGAGATAGGTTTTCACCACTCGATCTCCTCAATGGGGGTGGGGTGCTCGTTGACCTCGATGGACTCGATGCGCCCGCTTCTTATGTGAAGTACTTTGTCTGCGATACCCGCAAGCGCCGCGTTGTGTGTCACGATGACGACGGGCTTTTTCTGCTCGCGCGTGACGTCGTACAGCAATTTCAGGATCTTCTTGCCCGTCTCGTAGTCGAGCGCGCCCGTGGGCTCGTCGCACAGGAGCAGCTTGGGATTCTTCGCCATTGCGCGCGCAATGGAGACGCGCTGCTGTTCCCCGCCCGAGAGCTGGGAGGGGAAGTTGTGTAACCGCTCGCCCAGCCCCACTTCCTCCAGGATCGTCTTGGGATCGAGCGCGTCCTTGCAGATCTCCACGGCAATCTCCACGTTTTCAAGGGCGGTGAGGTTGGGCATCAGGTTGTAGAACTGAAAGACGAAGCCAACGTCCGTGCGGCGGTAGTCGGTGAGCCCGCGCTTGGAGAGGGCGGTGATCTCCTTCCCCGCCAAAAAAATGTGCCCGGAAGTCGCGCTGTCCATGCCGCCCAGCAAGTTCAAAAGAGTGGTCTTGCCCGCGCCGCTCGAACCGAGCACGACGGTAAATTCGCCGTCCTGCAAGTCAAACGTCACGTCTTTGAGGGCGTCTACGACGACGTCGCCCGAATGATACTGTTTGCATACGTTTTGCAAAGAAAGATAGCTCGTGGGGGGAACGATCGCCTCCACGGGCTTGTTCGTTGCACTCTTCTTGTTCCTGCGCGTGCCCATTGTTTACTCCTTTATCTACCTTCATTATACCCGCTGCGGCGGCGCTTGTCAATGGTAAAATGAGAAATGTAGGCAAAACTTTCTGCGCGGGAGCGGGGGCGGAAAGGCGGGCGGCACGCGCAAAAAATTTGCGCAAAAATGCAATCTAAACCGATTAAAATTGCAATTGATTTGCAAATTGTATTATTGTAAAATGAGAACAGGTTGGTATGGGCGCGCACTGCCAAGGGCGGGAAGCGCGCTTTTACAAAAGATTGTAATGCGCCTGCCCGCGCGGGCGGCGCAAGGTAAGATAAGGAGGACGTATGAAGGCATTTTTCAGGCGAACGGCGGCGGGACTTGCGCTCACCGTCGCGCTCTCGGGCTCGCTTGCGGCGCTCTCTGCGTGCGGTGCGGGTGCGGACAGCGCGGAGCTTGTCACGCTGAATGAGTCGAGCATCGTTTTGCGCGTGGGGGAGGAATACACGCTCACCGCTCAGACGGAGGGGGACGTTCCCCTCGTGTGGAGTTCGGATAACGAAGCCGTTGCGACTGTTTCTCAAGAGGGAAAGGTGACTGCGGTCAAGGCGGGCAGCGCCGCCATCTGCGCCTATGCGGAGGGCGGGAGCGATTATTGCCAGATCACCGTCACGCAGCAGGGCAACGTGAACAAGGACGACGAGGAGAAGGTGGACGGCTACCTCTTCTATGAGGACTTCGACGAGCGCACCTCCGTTCCCGGTTACCTGCGTCAGAGCCTCTCGGGGGGCGGGGCGCTCTCCGTGGAGGAGGGCACGCTCAACTTTAAGACGGTGGGCACGGGCACGGCGTTCGCCACCTACATTTTCGATGAGCCGCTCTCGGGCAAGGTGGTTGCCGAGGCGCGCGTCAAGGTGTCGACCACGGCGTTCTCCAACATTCTCTTCTTCTATCGCGGGGAAGCGGGTTACGACAACAACGACGTCATCGCCTGCCTCGGCATGGACAACGGCGGCTTCAAAAACCACAACGGAAGCGGTTGGAGCGCCGCCATTATGCCCTATGCAACGGATACGTGGTACGAGATCAGAATGGAGCTGGACATCGGAAACGGCAGGTACGATCTCACCATCAACGGCACAAAGTGCGCCTCGCAGACCTTCCGCAAGCGCGGCGACGGCGTGGAAGATCGCATCAAACTGCTCAAATTCGGCACGGATAAGGAGAATGCAGGCATCACCTACGACTATATCCGCATCGCAGAGGGCAAGAGTGCAGACGCACCCGTCATCGAGGCGGAGGCGAGCAACTACGTCATCGGCGTGGGCGAGACGCTGCACCTTGACTATGCCGTCACGGGCAGACCTGCTCCCGCCATGCAGGTGACGACGAACGCACCCGGCGCGGTGGTGGGCGCAGACAACAAGAGCGTCGACTTTGCAGGCGTGGCGGCGGGCGAATACACCGTCATCGTGCGCGCAGAGAACGAGCACGGCAGCGACGAGAGAACGTTCACCGTCACCGTGCGCGCGGATAAGAACGTGCTCTTTGACTCCGACTTTGACACGCTGCCTGCGGGCATGGCGACGAGCGCGGCAAACGGCACGGCGCAGGTCGCGGGCGGCAAGCTCGTGCTCACCACGGGCGCGAGCGGCTCTGCACTCTCCCTTGCGCGCTACGACTTCGGCGCGGCGCTCACGGGCAAGGTGCGCGTGGATATGGCGCTCGTCAACAATTCGAGCGAAAACACCTTCGTCAACATTTTGTACTTCTTCAAGAGCGGGGTAACGAGCTTTGACGCAAAGAACTGCGCAAGCGCGCTCGCCATTGAAAAGGGCAACCTCAAATACCACGACGGCAGCGGCTGGAAGAACATCTGCGCCGTAACGCGCGGCGAAACGCTGGAGTTCTCCGTGCTCTACGACTACGACCTCGGCGCAATGACGGTCACGCTCAACGGAAACGTGGTGCTGCGCGAGGGCAGCTTGCGCAATCCCGACTTCGACGCCTGCGTGATGATGGTGGGCGCAGACAAGCTGGGGCTCGACCTCTCTTACGATCACCTGCGTGTAACGCGCGTCAGCGAATAAGGAGTTATCATGGCAAGACACAAGAAAGTTTCGTTTGGGATCGTCCTGTTCTTTGCGCTCACGCTCGTCATCGGGCTGTTTGCGGGGTGCGAGAGCAAGGCGGGCAGCAAGGGGGAGGACTTCTCCCTCATTGAAAACGACCGCGCCGCCGTCATCGTGTGTGAGGGCACGAACGCCCCGCACAAGGCGGAGGAAGGGGAGGAGTGGCCGGGCGTCGCCCGCGCCGCCTACGACCTGCAGTCGGACGTGGAAAAGATCACGGGCGTAAAACCCGTCGTCACCAAGCAGCTCAAGGGCAGGACGGACTACGCCGTCATCGTGGGCACGCTCACGCGCAGCGACGCGATCGACGAGATCGCCGCGCTGGGCAAGATCGACGCTTCGAAGATCGCGGGCAAGTGGGAGAGCTACATCGTCAAGACGGTGCAAGATCCCTTTGGCGACGGCTCCGTCAAGACGGCGCTCGTCGTGGCGGGCAGCGACAAGCGCGGCACCATCTACGGCATCTATTCTGTGAGCGAAATGCTGGGCATGACGCCCTGGGAATTTTTTGCAGACAGCGTTCCCGCGCACAGGGACAATCTCGTGCTCGCCTCCGACTTCGAAAAGGTCGGCGAGGAGCCGGACGTACAGTATCGCGGCATCTTCATCAACGACGAGGAGTGCCTGGAACTCTGGGCGCGCTCGCTGGACGAGGGCAAGCACCTCGGCCCCAACCTGTATGAGAAGATCTTCGAACTGCTGCTGCGCGTGAAGGCGAACTACCTCTGGCCGGGGATGCACGCCTGCTCGGACGCCTTCTCCGACTACGTGGAGAACCCCGTGAACGCAGACTACTACGGCATCGTCATCGGCACGTCGCACTGCGATATGCTCATGCGCAACAACCTCAACGAGTGGAGTTCCTTCGTCTCCGAATACAAGGCGGCGCACCCCGAATATCAGGGGGAGATCGTGTACGACTACACCGTCAATCCCGAGATCGTGCGCGAGTATTGGACGATCTCCGTGCGCGAGAACAAGGACTACGAAGTGCAGTGGACGCTGGGGATGCGTGGCGCGCACGACGAGCCCTTCACGGCAAGCCGCATCAACGAAGCGCCGTGGTACGGCAACAAGAATATGCTCATGGAGCAGATCATTGCCGATCAGCGCGAGATCTTGAAGCGCGAACTTAACAACCCCACGCTGGAAGACGTGTTCATGATGTTCATTCCCTATAAGGAAGTGCAGGAACTGTACAACAACGGGCTGCGCATTCCCGACGACGTGACCATCATGTGGGCGGACGACAACCACGGCTTTATTCGCAATGTGCCCAACGAGGCGGAGCGCGCAAGAAGCGGCGGGCTGGGCGTTTACTACCACAATTCCTATTGGGGACCTGACAACGAGAGCTATATGTGGGTGAACTCCATGCCCTTCACCTTCGTGTACGAGGAGATGAGCAAGGCGTACTCCTACGGTGTGAAGAAGGCGTGGATCCTCAACTCGGGCGACACCGTGCCCTATATGCCGGAGATCGAGTTCTTCATGGATCTTGGAATGCGCGTGAGCGAATATCCCAAGGACGCCGTGTACGAAACGTACGTGCACAAGATGGCAGAGCGCGAATTTGGCGCGGAATTTGCAGAGGAACTCACCACCATCTACAAAGAGTATACGCAGATGACCAACGTGCGCAAGCTCGAGCAGATGAGCGTGGATCTCTTCTCGCCCGCCTACGGCGATGAGATGGAGCGCCGCGCCGCGCAGTATAAAAAGCTGTATGACCTTGCGGAGGACGTGTACGAGCGCATCCCCGCCCGCCAGCGCGACTGCTTCTACGAGACCATTCTCTTTGAAGTGCGCTGCGCCTACTATATCAATGCGGAGTTCTACTACGCGCACAAGGGCAACGTTGCCTATGCGCAGGGGCGGTATGCCACGGCGCACAACGCCTACAACCTCTCGCTCGAATACAACGAGATGCGCAAGGACGAGCTCTCCTACTACAACAACATTTTGCAGGGCGGCAAGTGGAAGAATCTGATGGATCCCGAAAATTACCACTCGCCCGTCATGTCCGGGTTCGCAAGCGGCAGCCCCGCCTTCAAGCTCGGCGAGACAGCCCCGGGCTTCATCGTGGAAGGGGAGAGTGTGGAACAGGCAGACTCCGTGCTCACCTTTGAAAACTACGCGCAGGGCAGAAAGTACATCGACGTATTCAACAAGGGCGCGGGCAGCTTCACCTTCAAGGTGGAGGCGGATAAGGACTTCGTCATCATCGGCGACTACGACGACAGGGTGACGGACGAGCAGCGCGTGTGGATCGAGATCGATTGGGGCAAGCTCAAGGGCAGCGACAGCGCAACCATCACGATCACGGCAAACGGCGTGAAGAAGGAGATCGCGCTCACCGCCATTGTGGACGGCTTCGAGCTGGGCGAAAAGACGTATGTGGAGCAGGACGGCTACGTCTCCATCGAGGCAGAGCACTACTCCGCTTCGCGTGAGACGCCCGTCACCTATTGGGAGACCATCAAGGATCTGGGCAGAGTTTCGGGCGACATGGTGCGCGCCGTCTCCAAGACGCTGGTGGGCTACGGCGAACGCAGCTTCGAGCAGTCCGCGCCCTATCTGGAGTACGACGTGTACTTCAAGAGCACGGGCACCTTTGAGACGGAAGTGTACCGCCTCCCGTCCCTCAATTCGCTGGGCAGAGTGCGCTTTGCAGTCTCGCTTGGCGGTGGGCGCCCCGTCATCATCGAGGGCGAGCGCGACTACGGCACCAACAATCCCGCATGGGAGGAGGGCGTGTTCACGCAGATCATCAAGCACGAGCTCACGCTCACCGTCGAGAAGGCGGGCTTGAACAAGATCAGGCTGTATATGCTCGATCCCTTCATCACCATCGATAAGCTCGTCGTGTACACGAGCGAAAAGCAGCCCTCCTACTTCGGGCCGCTCGAAAGCTACAACACCACCTACAACACATCGCCCGCGCAAAAGGCGAAATACGATCGCTTCTATGAGAGTGCGGAGTACGTGCTTCCCCAGGGATACGACATTGCGCGCGACTACGGCACGGGCGCGTTCGTGGAGCAAAACGGCGTCATCGCCATCGAGACGGAGGCGGCGGAACTCGGCACGCAGGAGACGGGCGCGTGGAAGCAGGGGCGTTGGCTGGTCGCCCGCACGGACGCGGGCATCTCCATGCGCACGGAGGACTTGCGCGAGGACTTCGACAGTCGCTGGGAGGAGGACGCACCCACCCTCAACTACAAGATCGTCGTGCGCGAGGCAGGCACGTACAACCTGTGGCTCAACCTCAACTGCCCATCGCCGCGCTCCAGCTGTTACGCGATCGGCGTGGACGGGCGCTACTGCTTTGTCATTGCAGACTTCAACTGGTCGCGGGAAGAAGTGTTCATGTGGAGAAAGAGCGGCGTTCCCGTCGAGCTCTCGGCAGGGGAACACGTGTTCACCGTGTACTGCTCGCAGGACGGCGTCGCCATCGACAAGCTCTATCTCACGCGGACGAACGAGACGCCGAACAACGAAATGTTCGTGCAGTCTCCCCGATCGGGCGTGACCTCCTCCGTTGAGGGCGCGCTCGTGGACGCGGCGCAGCGCAGCCTGCTAGCGGCAGCCATTTCGGAGGCGGGCAACTACTACAATATCGTCGTGGGAGAGGGCGTGGGAATGTACGGCGTGGAAGCGCGCGCGGTACTCATGAACGCGCTCGACGGGGCGTATGCGCTGCTCAATGCAACGTACGCGTTGGACGGGGCGGAAGTCAGCTCTGCCGTCTCCGCGCTGCGCGCCGCGATCAAGCAACTGCACGATTCGCGTATCATGACGGACGGCTCGCGCGACTACCTCGTGTACGAGACGTATGACGAGATGATCGCAGGGCTGCTTCCCTATGGCTTCGCCTTTGATTCCCGCAACCTCACGCCCGATGTGGCGGTGAAGGAGGGGGAAAACGGCGACAAGTACTTCAACATTCGCGCATTCAGCGAGCAAAAGAGCATCGAATCCGCCTTTGTGCGCTACGACTTTGCGCCGCAGGCGCAGTCGCTCACCATGGAGGCGCGCATGAGCTTTAACGAGGCGGAGTGGGGCAGCTTGTATCTGCGCTCGGCAGGCGGGGAGAACGCCGTGTGCGTTGCCTTCGAATACGCCTACAATACGTACAATATCGTGGCGTATGACCGCGGCGTCAAGCGCGTCATCGCAAGTTACGAGCGCAACGTGCCCGTCACCGTCAAGGTGGTCGCAGACGTCGCCGCCAATACCTTCGACGTGTATGTGGACGGCGAATTGAGGGCGGACGACTTCCTCTTCCGCAGCGACGCGGAAGAGATCGGAAGCGTGGTGTTCGGCAGTGCGGCACGCGATTGCGATCTGAGAATGTACGAGCTCAAAGTGTATGCGGAGTGAGGTGAAGAACATGAAGAAGAAAATGTTATCCTGCCTTGTGCTCTCCTGCGTGTTTGCGGCGGGTGCGCTCGCGGGCTGCGGGGGGCAGGGCAAAGAAGATAAGGGGGAGGTCTCCCTCTCCCTCTTCGTGCAATGCGAAACGGTGGTGCTCGGCGAGCGCAACGCCTTCGTCGTCACGGCGGAAAATCTCGATGAGGACGAACTCATCACCTATTCCGTCAAGCAGGGGGAGGGCGCCTTCCAAACGGTGGCGACCACCAGCGAGCGCATCCTCGCCTATCCCTGTGAGGAGACGGGCTCCTTCACCGTGCAGGCGAGCGTGCAGTCGGGCGCATACGCCACGCAACAGCTCACCTTCTCCGTCGTGGAAGGGGGCGGCGAAACCTTTGGCGACGCCGTCACGGGCGAGCTTGCGACCACGGGCGTCGATCTTTTGGGCGATTTCGGCGATACGCCCAGCATCGAGCACAAGTCGCTTGAAAAGATCTCGGACGAGTACGCCTTCGTCAAGGGCGTGAATGCCACGCAGTTCGTGCTCACCGCGACGGTGGACATCGTGGGCGCAAACTTCAACGATCCCAACCCCAAGACGGGGCTGTTCTGCAAGGCGGGGCAGCAGATGTGGTACTTCGCCTTTGACGTCAAACCCGATTTTTCCAAGGATGAGGTCGTGTTCGTCAACTATCAGGGCAGCTGGCAATGGCCGGGGCGGGTGTTTAACGCAAAGGGGCTCACCTTCCGCGTGGGCGAACGGCGCATCGTCAACAAGATGACGCTGCTGCGCGACGGGGAGACCTTCTACCTGCTCGTAAACGACGTGCTTTTGGGCAGCGTGCGGGCGAGCGGCTTCACGCAGGAGACGGTCGTGGGCACATACACGATGGCGCAAAACGCCATCTTCTCCGAATATTCCTGCTACGTCGGCGGAACGGCGGAGTACGCTGCGGCGCTTGCAAAGGTCAAGGCATGAGCCGAATAAGAGAAAAAGAGGCGCATTTTCTGCGCCTCTTTTCTATTTGCTTGGAATATCCGCCTTGGGCGAAACGCCAAACCGTTTGACGTACATTCGGTAGAAGGAGGAGTAGTCGTTGAAGCCGCACTTCTCGTAGGCGTGCGTGGCGGGCGCGCCCTCGCGAATGAGGTTGCGCGCGGCGACCAGCCGCTTTCCCACGATGTACTCCCAAATGGAAAATCCCGTCGCCTTTTTGAATCCGCGGTTGAGCTGGGAGACGCTCACGTAGAACTGTTCGGCAAGTTTGGGCACGGCGAGTTCCTCATACAGGTGGGCGTTGATATAGTCGGCGACCTCCGTTGCAAGCGTGCGCGCCTGGGCGGGCAAGTTCTTCTTTTCGCGAAACGCCTTGCACAGCTCGCCAAGCAGCGCGGGCAGATAGGCGAGCACCGCCGTTCTGTCTCCCCGTTCGCCATCCGTCTGCATCTGTTTCATGAGCAGCGCGGGGGAGATGGAGAGCTCTGCGGCGCGATAGAGATTGTGTTCCCCCAAGGGGCGGTCGAAGAAGGGCGCAAGCAGCTTGCGCGCGGGATCGATCGCGTCGAGCACGTCTGCAGAGAAGTTGATGGTGTAGCGCTCGTAGCGTTCCTTGCAAAAAATGGTCACGCGGTGCGACTCCATGGGGCGCATGAGAATGAGCGAATCGGGCAGGAGGGGATAGGTCGCCGTCTCCACCGTGCAGCTCGCCTTACCGCATACGAAGTAGAGCAGCTCGCATTGATCGTGGATGTGCATATAAAAGGGATCGTTGTTTGGCTCCTCCGTCGTGATATGGCGATAGAGCAGCGTATCGTCCTCGTAGTAGTTGTGATAGTGCTCCGACATGGCATTCCTCCGTTGTGTGCAAGAGGAGTATAGCACACTTTGCTTAAAAATGCAATATGTATGGCTCAAAATTGCAATTGATTTGCAATTTCTATTATTATATACTTGTGAGTGTAAGGGGAAAGTGCGCCCTCTCGGCGTATTTTCACAAAAGAAGGGCGCGGAACGCGCACCAAATATGATGGAGGGGCTCGGATATGAAGAGAATACTTTCTGTACTGCTCGGCGTGATCGCGGCGGTGTGCCTGTTGGTCGGCATCACGGCTTGCGGTAGCAAGTCTACCGTAACAAGCGTCACGCTCAGCGAGCAGGAGATCACGCTGCGCGTGGGGGAGGAGCACACGCTTACAGCCACCCTTGCGCCCGAAGGCGACAAGACGCAAGTCACATGGACGACGAGCGATAAGAGCGTTGCGACCGTGGACGGAGGCGTCGTCACCGCACACGCTGCGGGCAATGCCACGATCACCGCAAAGGCGGGCGACAAGAGCGCGACCTGCGCCGTCACCGTCCGCTCGGGCGAAGTCGTGCTCGAGCGCATCACGCTCGATCGCAATTCGCTCTCGCTCGAAGTGGGCAAAAACGATACCCTCGTCGCGACGCTGCACCCCGAAGGGGCGGCGGGCGACGTTGTTTGGGAGACGGGCAATCAGACGATCGCCACCGTTTCGGGCGGCGTCGTCACCGCAGTCACGCCCGGCGTGACCACGATCACGGCGCGCGTGGGTGAGATCAAGGCGACCTGCGCCGTCACCGTCACCGCGGTGCGTGTTCCCGCCACCTCCGTCACCATCTCCAAGGAGGAGATCACGCTCTCCAAGGGCGAGAGCGAGACGCTCACGGCGCAAGTGCTTCCCGCAAACGCGACGGATACGGTGCGCTGGACGTCCAGCGATCCCTCCGTTGCAAGCGTTTCGGGCGGCAAGATCACGGCAGGACGCCCCGGCACCGCCACCATCACGGCGACGGCGGGCAGCGTAAAGGATACCTGCGTTGTCACCGTCTCTTCGGACGAGATCAAGGTGGAAGGGTACGTATGGCACGAAGATTTCACGGGCAACAGTGTTCCCAACTACCTGCGCACGGAGGCGGTGAACAGCGGCGCGATGTCCATGACGGATGAGGGGATCTCCCTCACCACGGGCGAGGACAGCGGCAGGAAGTCCTTCCTCTACTATGACTTTGCCACGGCGCCCTCCGGCGTAGTCGTCATGGATATGCGCCTCAAAGTCATGACGACGGGCTTCCACTCCTTCTTCTTCTACTCGGCAAGCGGCGATCCCGTCCTGTCCGTTGCGCTGGATGCAAATTCCTTCCGCAACAACACGGGCGCGGGCTGGAAGGCGGATAACGGCGCCGTCGTGCAAGAGGGCTATACCACGAATACCTGGTACGAGGTGCGCCTCGTGCTCGATACGGATAAGGGCACCTTCGACTGGTATATCGACGGCGTGAAGCACGAAGGGCTCTCCTTCCGCACGCCCGCGCAGGCGAAGAATATCAGCTATATCCGCATCGGTTCCGATCAGACGAACACCAATCTCATTCTCGACTATATCTATGTGCGCGACAACGTACAGCTGCCCACGCTTGAAGTGACGCAGCCGGACGCGCCCATCGATCTGGAGCAGGGCGACAGCACCTACACGCTCGTCTACACCGCAACTTCCTCCGTGGAAGAGGAGTGTGAAGTGGAGATCACCTGCGATCAACCCGCGGGCAGCTATTCCATTGAGGGCAACGTCGTGACCTTCGCCTCGGCGGGAACGTACATATTCACCGTCACGGCGCGCGACTACGTCGGCTCCGTCTCCAAGAACATCACGGTAACGGTCACGGGTGCGACCGCAAAGCCCGAGGTCACCATCACCTCCGATTTGGACGCAGAACTCGCATTGCAGAGCGCGGGCGGGGCAAGCTATCAGCTCACGTATAGCGCAACGGGTTCTCCCATTCCCAGGATCGAGGTGACGTGCAACGTCTCCGCCAACAGCGGGCGCTATCTCTTCGACAGCAAGACGAATACAGCGACCTTCTTCGCAGCGGGCAGCTACACCTTCACCGTGAAGGCGACGAATGATTCGGGTGAGGACAGCAAGGAAGTCACCGTCAAGGTGGTCGATCGCTATGCCGTTCCCGAGACGGTGGAAGATACGCTCATCTTCAACGAGCAGTACGACGGCACGCAGGCGCCCGAGAGGGCAATCGTCACCACCACGGGAGGCGGCGCGCTCGACTTCTCCGTAGCGGGGCAGGCAACGCTCACCACCGCGGCGGAGGGCAACTCCAAGGCGTGCATCGATCTTCCCCTTGGCGGGGCGATGGGGGGTGTGTTCGTCGCAGAGCAGACCTTCACCATCAACAATTCGAGTGCAAACTCCAGCTTCACGAACATCCTGTTCTTCCTCGGCGAGGACAGAAACGCCACGGCAGTCTCCTGCTTCGGCATCCAATACAACGAACTCATCTACCGCAACACGGGCAATTGGAACACCGTGACGTACGCGGGCTACACCGTGCGCCTCATTCCCGGAACGCAGTACACGCTGCGCGCCGTCGTGGACGCGGAAAACGAGATCACCTATCTCTACCTCACGGGCGGCACGATCGAACTGCTCGAAGGGCAGATCATCTCCGCCACCCAAACGGTGGTCGCGCAGCAGTCGCTCGAAGGGGAGATCTACCTCGGTTCGTACGTGTTCCGCGTGCCCGGCACGGCGATCCACTACCTGCGCGCAGGGGCAGACGGCACGGCGAGCGTTGCAGGGCAGATCAACTGCGTGCTGCACGCGTCGCGCGCATACCGCCTCTCGCAGGATTACCTCAACGTGACTGCGGCAAGCGGGGTGCTCGACCTCAGCAAGAGCAGCACCTTCGTGCTCGGCTATGAGACGAGCGGCGAACTTGCGGATATTTTGATCACCTGCGATCAGGCGGAGGGCTTCTCCGTTGCAGAGGATAAAAAGACGATCACCTTTACCGAGGCGGGCAGCTATACCTTCACCGTAACGCTGCAAAGTTCCTTCGGCAACATTGCGCGCGAGATCACCGTCGTCGTCGAGGACGGCATCGCGGCAACCGTCTCCGTCGTCAATACCACGTTCGGCGAGGCAACGCGGGAGGAGGACGAGGCGCGCATCGCGAGGCCCAACGCGCCCGAGGCGACAAGCTACGCCTTCACGGAAAACGGGCTGGAATTTACCACCGCGGACGGCGCGCCCAGCGTGTATTATGACATTGACTTCGGCGCGGCGCTCAAGGGCGTCTACGTGACGGAGATGGAATTCCGCATTCCCGTGACGACTGCAAACCAGATGGTCAACCTGGTGTTCTTCTTCAGCAAGAGCGCCATCGCAGAGAGCGGCGCGGCAACCACCAACGTCGCCGTCTCGGGCAGCGGCAACCTGCAATACCGCGGCGGCTCCATCACGAGCTGGACGACGGTGAAGTACGCAAACGGCGAGGACGTGAGCATCGTAAAGGGCGACACGTGGTATAAACTGCTCGTCGTAAACGACTTCGACGCACACAAGACGTATATTCTCTTCATGAACGACTCCGCGCAGGAGGGGGCGCAGTACGCCTACATCGGCGCGTATGACTTCCGCACGCCCGCACAGCCCGCAGAGGTGCTGCGCATCGGCATCGACAAGAAGTCCAACGCCGCGCTCACCATGAAGAGCCTCAACGTGTACAAGACCAACGCGCCCTTCCTTTTGAACGTAGCGGCAGAACAGGCAACGCTGGAGACGAGCGGCGCGCCCGTTTCCACCACCATCGCGGCGAATGCGCTGCTCGCAGGGCGCGTCACGCTCTCCTGCACGAGCGAAAACAGCGCGTCCTGCTCCATCGACGGAATGCGCGCGACCTTCTCGGCGGCGGGCAAGTATCAGCTCACGGTAACGGCAGAAAACAGCCTCGGTTCCGTCAGCAAGGTGGTGGAAGTTACGGTCAACGCCATTGCGCCCACCGTCACCGTCAACGAGGCGGCAACGCAGCTTGCCCTCACGGGCGGCTCGGCGAACTACACGCTCAACTACACCGCGTCTGCGGGCGCGACCGTGGAAGTCACCTGCCAAACGGACGTAGAGGACGGGTACGTTCTGGACGAAAACAAGACGAACGTCACCTTCTCCAAGGCGGGCACGTATGTGTTCACCATCAAGGCGACGAGCGCGGGCGGCAGCGACAGCGGCACCATCACCGTCACCGTCTCTGCGGGAACGACTGCGCCCACCCTTACGATCACCTCCGAGGCGTCTCCCGAACTCACCCTTCAGGCGGCAGGCGGGGCGTCGTACACCATCACCTATGAGGCAACGGGTGCGCCCGCTCCCTCCGTCAGCGTGAGCTGCAACGTGGAGGCAAGCTCGGGCAAGTACACCTTCGACAGCGAGACGAACACCGCCGTATTCTATGCGGCAGGCAGCTACACCTTCACCGTCACGGCGGAGAGCGAAGCGGGCAAAGACAGTAAGGAAGTCACCGTCACGGTGCGCGATACCTACGCCGTTCCTGCAGAGCTGGAGGAAAAGCTGATTGCAGACGTGACGTATGCGGGCGCGGAACAGCCCGAGAACGTGAGCACCATTGTAGAGGGCAGCGGCAACGTTGACTTTACCACGGACGGGCAGGTCACCTTCTCCACGGGGAACGATGATGGCACCAAGACGACGCTCATCGACACCAACTTCGGAATGCCGCTCAGCGGGATCGTGGGCGCGGAGCTCAACTTCTCCTTCGCGCACGACTGGTCGAGCGCCAGCTTCCTCAACATTCTCTTCTTTGTGACCAAGGACGCGAACAAGTCCTCCACGGCGGCATCCTGCTTCGCCATTGAAAAGGGCGTGCTCAAATACCACAGCGGCGCGGGCTGGAAGGACGTTCCCTACGCAGGGCACGGCGTGCGCCTCTATCCCAACGTCAACTACACGCTGCGCACCGTCGTAGACGTGGAGAACGACAGGACGCACATCTATCTCACGGGCGAAAAGGTCGATCTTCTCAAGGGAACGGAGCTCGTCTCCACCCAGCAGCTCACGGGCGAGATCTACCTCGGCGCATACGACTTCCGTATGCCCGGCAGAAGCATCTGGGCGCTGCGCACGGGCACGACGCAAAAGCTCGTGAACTGCACGCTCTATTCCACCAAGGTGTACTCCTTCAACGGCGGGCTCGTCGTCAACAAGCAGAGCGACACCGTCGATCTGAGCAAGGGCGGCGCATATACGCTCGATTACACCACCAAGGCGGCGAACGTCGAGGTGACGTGCGATCAGACGAGCGGCTTCGAGCTGGGCGGCGACAAGAAGTCGGTCACCTTCACCGAGGCGAAGGAGTACCTGTTCACCATCACCGTGAAGGACGAGGTGTACGGGGACATCGTGCGCACCATCACCGTCAACGTCGTTGCGCAGCAGCCCGAAAGCAAGGTGTATCTCGACGTGGACTTCACCAAGGATACCTCCACGGAGCACATCACCCGTCAGGCGGGCACGGGCAAGTACGAGTTCACGGCAGACGGATTGAGGCTGCACTCGGAGGCAAGCGGCGGCGGTACCGTCTACTTTGAGTACGACATGGGCGAAGTGCTCACGGGCGTCGTCACCACGGAGATGACCATCAAGGTGCCCGAGAGCAACAATCACATGATCAACCTGCTCTTCTGGTTCGCAGATATGAATTCGACGAAAGATCAGCCCACCAACTACGGCATCCAGAACGACGAGGCGATCTACGCAAGAAACAACACGGCGTACAACTCCAACTGGACGACGCCGCTCAAGTACGACGGCAAGAAGGTAAAACTTGTGGACGGCGAATCGTACACCATTCGCTTCGTGCACGACTTCGACAACAACAAGGACTACGTATTCCTGCGCGGCGCAAACGTCAAGCTGGAGGACGCAGTCACCGCCATCAACGGGGAGATCTTCCTCGACGCGGTGGACTTCCGCAATCCCGGTAAGCCCGCCCGCGTGCTGCGCACGGGCATCGACAACAAGGCGGGCGTGGATTATACCCTGCAGTCCATCAAAGTGTACAAGTCCAACGTGCCCGTCATTCTCAACGCGGCGGCGGAGAGCAAGCTCACGCTGCAGGACGGCTCGGCTTCCACGAATATCACCTCCACCGTGCTTTCCGCGGCAGAGAAGGGGGCGGCGAACGTCACCATCGCCTGCACGAGTGAAAACAAGGCGACCTGCTCCATCGCGGAAGGGGTTGCGACCTTCACGGCGGCGGGCGTGTACGAGCTCACCATTACGGCAGAAAATACGGCGGGCTCTGCAAGCGTTACCCTTACCGTCACCGTCGAGGACGGCGGCGCGGGGGCATAACTTCAAGGCGCGAACACATAAGAAAGCTGCCGTTCGGCGGCTTTCTTTGTGCCAAGCGGCAAGATAAGGAGCAACTATGATCCGATTCAGCGCATTTTCAGACGAGGCGGGCGCCACGCTCGACGAGCAGATCGCGGCGCTCGTGCGCAACAATATCCCCTATACCGAACTCAGGAGCGTAAACGGCAAGAACGTCTCCCAACTCACCTTCAAGGAGGCGCGCGACATTCGCCGCGCCCTGCAAGACAACGGCGTCCGCGTGTGGGCGGTCGGCTCGCCGCTTGGCAAAGTCAGCGTAAACGTGGACTTCCCCGCCTATCTCGAGCTTGTAAAATACGTTTCGGAGCTCGCGTGCGAGCTGGGTACGGACAAGGTGCGCGTGTTCAGCTTCTTCGAGGCATACGGGGAGCGCGGACGGGTGATGGATCAGCTCGGCGCAATGGTCGCGTGTGCGGCGGAGGCGGGCGTTACGCTCTATCACGAGAACGAAAAGGACGTCTACGGCGACACGGCGGAGCGCGTTTTGGACATTCGCACGCAGGTGAAGGGCATGAAGTTCGTCTACGATCCCGCCAACTTTTTGCAGGTGGGGGAGGACGCGGGCAAGACGCTCTCGCTCTTGCACGACAAGACGGATTACTTCCACGTGAAGGACGTAGTTTCCGCCACGGGGGAGATCGTGCCCGCGGGCTGCGGCGACGGGGAAATTCCCCGCCTCGTGCAGATGATCCGCGGCGACAAGGTGCTCTCTGTCGAACCGCACCTCAAAGTCTTTGCGGGGTATTCCGAACTCGACGCACACCCCATGAAAAACAAGTTCGTCTACCGCTCCAACGGCGAGGCGTTCGACGCGGCGGTTTCCGCCATCAAGGATATTTGCGCCGCGTGCGCACAGGAGATCGTATGAAAGAAGTAAGATTCGGCATCGTGGGGCTGGGCAATCAAGGCTCTGCATACGCCTTCGGATTGTTTGCAAAAGGGCGCATCAAAAATGCCAGATTGGTCGCACTTTGCGATAACGATTGCGAAAAATTGGACAAAGCGCGCCTCAAATGCGAGGATGAGACCGTTGCGTTTTTCTCCGATTACACTAAGATGCTCGACAGCGGACTGTGCGACGCGGTGCTCATCGAAGTGCCGCATTACTTGCACCCCGAGATCGCCATCGCTTGCCTCAAACGCAACATTCACGTCATCTGCGAAAAGCCTGCGGGTGTGTACACCGAGCAGGTGCGGCGCATGAACGCGGCGGCAGAGGAGAGCAGCGCGGTGTTTGCCATCATGTTCAACCAGCGCACCAACTGCGTGTACCGCAAGATGCGCGAACTCATCTCCTCGGGCGCGATCGGCAAATTGCAGCGCGTCACCTGGATCATCACCGATTGGTTCCGCCCCGATTGCTACTACGCTTCGGGCGATTGGCGGGCAACGTGGGCGGGCGAAGGAGGCGGCGTGCTCATCAATCAATGCCCGCATCAGCTCGATCTTCTGCAATGGGTAGTGGGCGAAATGCCCACCGCCGTGCGCGGGTTCTGTCATTACGGCAGGTGGCACGACGTGGAGGCGGAGGACGAAGTCACCGCCTATCTCGAATATGCAAGCGGGGCAACGGGGGTGTTCGTCACCACCACGGGCGAGGCGCCGGGCACCAACCGCTTCGAGGTATCGGGCACGGGCGGAAAGCTGCTCGTCGAGGGCGATACGCTCAAATATTACCGCAACAAGACGGACAGCGCGCGCTTTTCCCGCGAGACCAAAGAAAGTTTCTCTGCGCCCGAAGTGGAAGTTATCACGGTGGAGACGGACGGGGAAAATCCCCAGCACGCGGGCATCATCAACAACTTCGCGGCGGCGATCCTGGGAAAGGAGAAGCTGTTCGTGGACGGCAGAGAGGGTATTTTCGGCGTGGAACTCATGAACGCCATCGAGCTCTCGGGCTGGAAGCAGGGCGCGCGCGTTGAACTGCCCGTGGACGAGGGGGAATATCTTGCGCAGCTGGAAGCGCGCTGCAAGACTTCCCGCTACCATGTGCGTAGGGCGCAAGGAGGCAGATCGTGAAAGCAGCGGTCATCGGGCTGGGTGTGATCGGAAAGGTGCATATTGGGGTGTTGAAGGAGCTTGGCATCCCGCTTGCCGCCGTGTGCGACGTGGACGAGGACAAGTTCTCCCTCGCCCCCGACGCGGCGCACTACACCGACTATCTCAAACTTTTGGAGGCGGAAAAACCCACCGTCGTGCACGTGTGCACCCCGCACTATCTGCACGCGGATATGGTCGTCTCCTGTCTCGAACGGGGGGTGAACGTGCTGTGCGAAAAGCCGCTGTGCATCAGGGCGGAGGACGTTCCCCGCATTCTCGCGGCGGAGGCGCGCTCCGGGGCGCAGCTTGGCGTTTGCCTGCAAAACCGCTACAACGAGGCGAATATCTACGTCAAGGAATTTCTCAAAACGCACAGGGCGGAAGGGGGCATCGGCACGGTCGCATGGTACCGCGACGCCGCCTACTACGCCTCTGGCGCGTGGCGGGGCAAGTGGGAGACGGAGGGGGGCGGCGTGCTCATCAATCAGGCGCTGCACACGCTCGATCTCATGCAATGGTTTTTGGGTGAACCGCAGTTCGTCACCGCAAGTCTCTCCACCCTCACGCTGGGCGGCGTCATTGAGGTGGAGGATACCGCGGCGGCGCTCTTCACGGGCGGGGCGGAATTTTCCTTCTTCGCAACTAACGGCAGCAGGGCGCAATTCCCCGTGGAGATCACCTTAAAGACGGACGCGGGCGTCGTAAAGCTGCTGCCCGACGCGGTGCTGCTCGACGGCAAGGCGAAAAAATTCAAGAGCAACGGCAGGCTGTTCGGAAAGTACTGCTACGGCACGGGGCACGAACGGCTGATCGCAGACTTCTACGACTGCGTGCGCACGGGGCGGAAATTTGCCATCGACGGCACGGAGGGGGCGAAGGTCGTAAAACTCATTCTCGCCGCCTATCGCAGCGGCGGAAACAAGACGGCGATTTAGGCAGCCGTTTGGCTGATATGATAAGGAGAAAGCAATGCGCTCATCGGCAAAACAATTTGGCAGAACGCTCTTCTTTTGGGCAGTGGCGGCGCTCTTTACGCTCGCGCTCACGTTGCGCCTCGTCTGCGGAACCAACCGCCTGCTCGTCTCGGGCGAGACGATCGGCGCGGTAACTTCGACGGAGGAGGACGGCAATATCATGCTCTTCAACAGTAACAATATTCAGGTGAAGGTGGAGCTGTGCACGCCGCGCACGGTGCGCGTTCAGCTCTCCCGCGACGGCGCGAACGGCTATCGCCCGTACGACCGCGAATATTATATGGTGCAGCAGAACAGCTGGCCGCTCGTGGAAAAGACGGTCACGGACGAGGGCGATCATTACAGCGTCAAGACGAGCGCGATGGAGATCAAGATCAACAAATCTCCGCTGCGCATCGCCATGTACGACCGCGCGGGAGAACTGCTCAGCCGCGACACGGAGGGGCAGGGAATGTATTGGAACGGCGACACCGTGGGCGTCAAAAAGGAGGAGGGCAAGCGCAATGCGGGCGGCATCTTCGGCTTCGGTTCGGGCGACCACGGCAGGCGGGACGCACTCAACCGCTACGACGAGGACTTCGACGAGTTCTCCATGTCGCACGGCAGGCTGATCGCGCCCTTCTTCATGAGTACGGTGGGCTACGGCGTCTTTCTCAATACCATTGAAAAGGACACCGTGTTCTTCAAGCGGGGCGGCGGCTTCGAGACGAAGGGGTACCTCGACTACTTCTTCATGTACGGCCCTGACTTCAAGACCATTCTCAACGAATATGCCGAGATCACGGGCAGAATGGAGCTGTACGGCAAGTGGGCGCACGGCTTCATGCTCTCCAAGTACGGCAACGACAACGCAACGCAGGCGGAATTTTTGCAGTGGCTGCATCGTCTGCGCGACGAGGGCTACCCCACGGACGTGTACGTATTTGACTACGGCTGGCGCGGCGATGTTGCCGACAACGGCGGAAATCAAACGGGTGCGGGCGAAAAGTGGGGCAAACAGATGTGGAATAACGACCTCTCCAAGTTCCCCGATATCGACGCCATGTTCCGCGAGGCGCGCTCCCTCGGCTTCCATGTGGGGCTGCACAACAACGCGGGCACGCCCGAGGCGAGCGGCGGGGCAAACCTGCACGATCCCGCCAAAGAGGAGATCTGGGTGAAGTCGTACATGGACAGCGTCATCAGGACGGGCTATGGCGATTGGTTCTGGCCGGACGAGTTCGACGTGCTCGGCTCCAACACCGCGCCCACCTTCTCCTCCAAGGGCGCGTACGAGGCGTGGAAGGAGTACACCGTGGAATCCCGCCCCATGTTCATCACGCGGGGCAGCTACGCGGGGCAGCACTACGCGACTGCGTGGTCGGGAGACATCAACAACACGAGCGAGGAACTTGCCTATCAGATCGGGTTCAGCCTCGATGCAGGGCTCGTGGGATATTGGGCTTCCTCGCACGATCTGGGCGGCTTCATGAAGGCGCCTACGGACGAACTCTACACTCGCTGGGTATCTGAATTTGGCGCGTGGAACGGCATCATGCGCACGCACGGGCACGACGGAAGAGAACCGTGGCTGTACAGCGAGACTTCGCAGGAGGTGCTCAAACAAAATCTCAGGATCCGCTATGCGCTCTATCCCTATATCTATACGATGGCTTGGCAGGGATACAGCGCGGGCGTGCCCATGATGCGCGCCATGATCCTGGAGGACGGCAGCCAAAACTTGCCCGCCGCGTGGGATCTCAACCGCCAATACTACTTTGGCGATTGGTTCCTCGTTGCGCCCGCCTGGGACACGGCGGATACCACCGTCTCCGTCTGGCTTCCGCCAAACACAACATGGTACAACTACTACACGGGCGAACGCTACGAAGGGGGCGCCGCGGGCAAGACCATTCGCGTGGCGGCTGCGCTCGAAGAGATCCCGTGTTCGTCAAGGCGGGGGCGATCGTCCCCATGGGGCCCGACGTGAACTATGCGGATGAAAAGCCGCTCGATCCGCTCACGCTGGACATCTATCCGCACGGCACGACGCAGTATTCCCTGTATGAGGACGACGGCGTGAGCCGCCGCTATATCACGGAGAACGCGTACACGACCACGGACTACACCTGCGTGGAAGCGGGCGGAGAGATCCGCTTTGAGATTGGGGCGCGCAACAACCGCAACGCGGCGGTGTATCAGCCCGAAGCGCGCTCCTACAACCTCAAATTCAACAACCTCGGCACGGTGAACGCAGTCACGCTGGACGACAACGGACTGCGCGAATGTGCAAGTGTGCAGGAGTACAACGAGGGGGTTCAGGGCTATTACTATGACGCAGAGAGCCGCACGCTGTATGTGAAGGTGGTGGATACCGCCAAGGCGATGACGGTGAAGGTCGACTGCGTGGGCGTTGTTCAGCCCGAACTTGGCAACGAGGACGAGGGCGCGCCCCCTCAGCGCGTCGGCGACAACACCGTGTACGAGCTGGAGAATGCGAATATCCTCTCCGAGCAGGGCACGGTGCAGACGGGCACGAGCTGGAAGGGACATTCGGGCAGCGGCTATACGGGCAACTTCACCTCGCTGCACGATGCCATCAGCTTTGACGTGAACGTGGTGCGCGAGGGCACATACACCCTCAAACTGCGCTATGCGTGCGCCAAAAACGGGCTCAACGACAACAGCACGCACCACACGGGCGCGCTCTATCTGGACGGCGACAGGCACGCCGAGCTCAAATTTACGACTGCGACGTGGACGGATTCCTCCGGAAACGGAAATTGGCAGACGCTCACGCTGGAGGACGTTTCGCTCACTTCCGGGCTGCACACCGTAAAGATCGCGGCGGAGGGGAGCACGCCGGGGTATTTCGCCCTCGACTCCCTCACCTTTACGCGGCACGACACGTCACAGGACGCCTTTTCGCGCATCGAGGGGGAGAACGCCTCCCTGCTCACGCAGATGCAAGAGACGGCGGAGGGCATCACGGCAACACAAAACGGCGCGTGGGCGCAGTTCAGCGAAGTGCGCGGCGACAACAAGGGCGGGCTGGAAGTGCGCCTCAAGAGCAGCACGGGCGGCAGCGTCATTGTCTACGAGAACGGTGTGGGCGATAAGATCCTCGCCACGCTCCAACTTCCAAGTGACGGCGCATGGCATACGCTCACCGTCGATTCGCGCAATACGGACGCGCAGGTGAGCAACGTCTATTTTGAATTCCGCGCGCCCGACGGGGGCGAACTTGACGTCACCCTCGATTGGTTCAACTTTATTCGCAAGGTGGATGCGTTCAAGCCCATCGGCGGAAGTACGGCGGCAGAGCGTTCGAATATCAACGTGAACAGCAGCGGCTATCTGCAAAATATCTATGACGGAAGCTGGGCGAAGTTTGCGGATATCGACTTCGGTGAAGGGGGCGCGGGCGCCATCTCGCTGTATGCGGCAACGCAGCGCGCGGGCGGCAGAGCGGAGATCTTCGTGGACGCCATTCAGGATGCAAACAAGATCGGCGAAGTGGAGATCACCTCTACGGGCTCCTGGTCGAACAAGCAGACCTTCCTCGCCTCCCTCTCCCGCGTCACGGGCGTGCACGATATCTACGTGCGCTTTGCGACGACGACGGGGCAGGCGGTGTGCGATCTGTATGAGCTGCGCTTCTATGAAAACGCCGTCTCCGTCAAGACGCAGGTCGTGGGCGGCAGCGCCTCGGTGCAGGCAAGCAACTATGTTGCGGGCAGCGGCGAGGTCGTCACCGTGCAGGTGTACGGTGTGGAATCGGGCAAGGCGGTCGCCTCCGTCCTCGCAACGGACGCGGCGGGCGCGCAGGTCGCCGTCACCGAAGTTACCGCGGGCAGCCGCTATTCCTTCACCCTTCCTTCCGCTGCGCCCGTCACCGTCACGGTCACGCTCAAAGAGGCGCTTCCCGTGGTGGAGGCGGAGAGCGTGCTCGAGCTCGAGGCGGGCAAGGGTGCGACAAACGACGCGGGCAACGCGCTGCGCGTCGATACGCAGTGGGGCGGCTACACGGGTTCGGGGTATGTCGCGGGCTGGAAGAAGGCGCAAAACTACTGCGAAGTGCGCGTTGAAGTCAAGGCGAGCGGCGTATATGCGCTGTCGCTGCGCGGGGCGGCGGGCAAGAAGAACGACGCGACCGACCGCGCTCCCCGCACGGGCGCGCTGTACATCGACGGCGCAAAGACGGCGGACTTCGGGCTTGCCATCACGGATAGCTGGGCGACGTGGACGGATACCGCGCTCGGCAGCGTAAAACTCACGGCGGGCGCGCACACGCTGCGCATCGTGGCGGAAGGGGAGAACCCCGGCAACTTCAACCTCGACAATCTCACGCTCACCCGTACCATCGATCTCTCCGCGCTCGAAGGACAGATCGCAGCGGCGGGGGCACTCGATGAAAAGGCGTACGAAGCGGAGAGCTGGGGAAAGATGCAGGCGGCGCTGCGCGCAGCCAAGGACGCGCTCTCTAAAGCGCAGTCGCAGGAGGCGGTGAACGCGGCGAAGGAGGCGCTCGCAAGCGCAATGGGCGCGCTCGTCGAGGCGGAAGAGAGTACCCCGCCCGTCGAGCCCAACCCGCCCGTTGAACCCAACCCGCCGAAGCAGCCTTCGGGCGGCGGACTTTCGGACGGCGCGATCGCAGGCATCGCCATTGCGGGAGTCGCCGCTGTGGGCGGCGGCGCGGCGGGCGTCATCGTCTGCAAAAAACGCAAGAAGTAAAAAAGAACGATCCATCGGCAAAGTCGGTGGATCGTTTTTCCGTTGCACTTTAAGTTTTTCCTCAAGCGCGCGCCCTTTTCCTGTGTATTGTCATGAGCAGCCGCCTTTTTTCGTGGAAAGCGGGGGAAGGGCGGTCGCCCGCCGTTTGCGCAACAAAATTGTGAGAAAGTCTTGCTTTTTTACGCAAAACTTTGTATAATTGCAGTATGGAAGATAAAAAATTCGCTCTGCTCATCGATGCAGACAACACCGCGCCCAAGTATATCAAGACGATCATGGACGAGCTCGCCAACATCGGCGTTGCCACCTACCGCCGCATCTACGGCGATTGGACGGCGGAAAACATGAGTTCGTGGAAGAGCGTGCTGCTCGATCACTCCATTTCGCCCGTGCAGCAGTACAGCTACACATCGGGCAAGAACAGCACGGATTCCGCCATGATCATCGACGCAATGGATATCTTGTACGCAGACGGCGTAGACGGGTTCTGCCTCGTCTCCTCGGACAGCGACTTCACGCGCCTTGCCATGCGCCTGCGCGAGGCGGGCAAGACGGTGGTGGGTATGGGAAAGGAACAGACACCCGCACCCTTCGTTGCCGCCTGCAATCAGTTCAAATATCTCGACGTGCTGTATGAGGAGGCGCAGCCCAAGGCGAGCAAGCCCGCCGTCAAAAAACAGACGAAGAGCGACTCCAAGACCAAGCGGACGAAGGAGGAGATCAAGCGGGACAAGCTGATCGCCGCCATCAAGAAGATCATCGAGGAGAACTCGGAGGACGACGGCTGGATGTACGCCGCCAAGGTGGGTGACATTCTGCAAAAGAAAAATCCCGACTTCGACTGCCGCAACTACGGCTACAAGAAGTTTGTCCTGCTCCTGCAAGGGCTGGGGTTTGAAACGCAGCGCCGCGGCGCGAAGAGCGACTCCTCCGCCTACGACGTGTACGTGCGCATCAAGGAAAGCAAATAAGAAAGGAAAGAGAAAAGCGCCCCGCGGGGCGCTTTTTTATCGATCATAGATGGTGTTTCCCGCGCTGTCGATGGCGACGACGAGGGGGAAGTCCACGACTTCGAACTTGTACACCGCCTCGCTCAACAGGTCGGGAAAGGCGACGCACGTGCTCGACAATATGGCATTGCCGTACAGCGCGCCCGCCCCGCCGATGGCGGCAAAGTACACGCGCTTGTTGCGCGCAATGGCGGAAACGACGTCCGCGTTCATCTCGCCCTTGCCGATCATGCCGCCCAGCCCCAGATCGAGCAGGCGGGGGGCGAAGCTGTTCATACGGGCAGAGGTGGTGGGGCCGCAGCTTCCGCACGCCTTGCCCTCGGGGGCAGGGCAGGGACCTGCGTAGTAGATGATGCTGTTCTTTAAGGGGAAGGGCAGCGGCTTGCCCTCGTCGAGCAGGGCAAAGATGCGCTTGTGCGCGCAGTCGCGCGCCGTGTAGATGGTGCCGCTGAGCAGCACGGGATCGCCCGCCTTCAGGGAGGCGACCGTCTCTTTGTCAAGGGGAAGGGTGAGCTTTCTCATCACAGCACCTCCTTTTCGCAGCGCACGCAGTGGCATTGAATGTTGACGGCAACGGGAAGCCCCGCAATGTGCGTGGGGGCGAGTTCGCAGGAGACGCCGATGGCGGTGCACTTGCCGCCAAAGCCCTGCGGCCCGATGTTCAGCTTGTTCACGCGGGAAAGGATCTCCTCCTCGATGGCGGCAACGTCCTCACGCGGGTTGCGGCTGCCCACTTCGCGCGTGAGCGCTCTTTTTGCAAGCAGGGCGCACGAATCGAACGCGCCGCCAATGCCCACGCCCACGTACACGGGCGGGCAGGGGCGGGAACCTGCAAGACGCACCGTCTCCACGACGGCGTTGATAATGCCCTCCACGCCCTCCGCGGGGGTGAGCATGAAGAGTCTGCTCATGTTCTCGCTGCCAAATCCCTTGGGAAGATAGGTGATCTTCACCTGCTCGCCTGCCACGAGGTCGAGGTGCAGGTGCGCGGGGGTGTTGTCGCCCGTGTTCACGCGGGTGAGGGGATCGCAAATGCTCTTGCGGAAGCGCCCGTCGCGGTACGCCTCCCGCACGCCCTCATTCACCGCCTCCTTCAGGGGCGCGCCCGTGAGACAAACGTCCTGCCCCAGCTCGATGAGGACGACGCTCATGCCCGTATCCTGGCAAACGGGCATTCCCTCCCGCCCTGCGACGACTTCATTTTCCAGCAGGGAGGAGAGGGCGAATTTGGCTGCGCCCGTCTCCTGCTCCTTCGCCGCGGTAAGTGCCGCGCGGCAGGAGGAAGTGAGCGTGCAGCCCGCCTTTCTTGCAAGGCGGTACACGCAGTCTTTGATCTCTTTGGTGTCGATGGTGCGCATAGTGCTCCTTATTGTGCCCGCTGCGGCGGGCAGATCTTCTCTATTATAGAACAATTTTTCGCAAAAGGCAAAGTTTTTGTTTGGTTTTTTTGCGCGTTTCCTGTATAATGCAAACTATGAGAACTGTTGCAGACGAAACAAGCGAACAATTTCAACGCCGCTGCCTCAAAGAGGCGGGCATTTCCTATGGCGTGGGCGCGGTGCTGCCCGTACTCGTGTCGCTCATCTTCTCCCTCGCGCTCTCCGCGGTGCAGGGGGCGGAAGAGCAAAATTGGTTTTGCTATCTCAGCTTTCTTTTGCCGCAGGTGTGCCTCGCGGCGACGGCGGCGATCTACTTCTACCGCAGCAAGGACAGCGTAAAGGGGATGTGCTCGGGCTGTAAGTGGTATTGGTTCCCCGTTGCGCTCATCTTGCAGTTCGGGCTGCTCTTTTCCCTTTCCGAACTCAACACCCTCTTCATCGGGCTGTTGGAATCCATCGGCTATGAGGAAACGCTGGGCGCGCTCCCCGTGCTCTCGGGCTGGAATATCCTGCCCGCCCTGCTCGTTGTAGCGCTGCTGCCCGCCATCTTCGAAGAGACGCTCTTCCGCGGCATCATCACGCGCAACATGGGGCGCAGCGGCTGGGGCATCTTTGCCGCCGCCTTTCTCTCCGGTGCGCTCTTCTCTCTCTTCCACGGCAACCCCTCGCAGACGCTCTATCAGTTTATCTGCGGGGTGTGTTTTGCGCTCGTCTATCTGCGCGCGGGAAGTATCTTCCCCGCCATGCTCTCGCACTTTTGCAACAATGCGGTCATTCTGCTGCTCACACAGCAGTACGGCGAAGTTCCCTTCTCCGCGCTCCTGCCCAAGGGGGGATATATCGCGCTCACCGTCGTCGCCGCGCTCTGTCTCGTCGCTGCGGTGTGCTTCCTCGTCCTCTTCGGACGGCGCAAGGAGGGGTATATGAAGCGCGAGGATTGGCGCATGAAGGAGGGCAAGACCTTCGTGCTGCCCGCGCTTGCAGGCGTGTTCGTGTGCGCGGTGCAGTGGATCGTAATGCTCGTCACGGGGTTTATCTGATATGGTCAGGATCACGCTCGTCTGCGTGGGCAAGCTCAAGGAGGAATACCTTCGCAGCGGCACGCAGGAATATCTCAAACGACTCTCCCGCTTCGCCAAGGTGGAGGTCAAGGAACTTGCAGAGCGCGCCACCTTGCAGGAGGAGGCGGAGAGCATTTTGCGCGCCTGCCGCGGCAGAGTGTTTGCGCTCGCCGTCGAGGGCAAGCAGTACAGCTCGGAGGAGTTCGCCGCCACATTGCAGAGCAGCATCGATAGGGGGGAGGAGATCACCTTCGTCATCGGCTCCTCCTGCGGGCTGGACGGCAGCGTAAAGAAGCGGGCGGATGCGCTCGTATCCTTCTCCCGCCTCACCTTCCCGCACCAGCTCATGCGGCTCATCTTTTTGGAACAGCTCTATCGC
>CALVTZ010000003.1 GCA_944363255.1 uncultured Clostridia bacterium | reverse complement strand
GTCACCCTGATAGTTGATCTTGGCGCGCAGGTTGCCGGAAGAGAAGAGATCGAGCAGGGACTGCGCGTAGGGAACGAGTTCGACGAAGTTCGCCTTCTCCCCTTCGCTGAGCTGCGGCGCGGGCGTGTTGCCAAAGGTGAGGCGCACGTCGCCCTGCAGCGTACCGAAGTTGAGTTTCGCCGTCACGTCCTCCAAAATGGCTACGCCTTCGTCGTCGAAGTTGAAGGCGAAGGAGACGGGAAGCACAACGGGCCCGAGTTCGAGCTTTGCCGAGAGCGTTGCGTGCTTCTTGTCCTCGCTCAGATGAAAGTCGCCGTTTGCAAGCGAAGAGAGCAGCGCGTCCGTATCCAGCGCAGCGCCCTCCCCTTCGCCGCCCGCGGGCAGTTTTCCCGCAAGCAGGGCGAGCAGTTCGTTGATGTCCAAACTCCCCTTTACGCCGCCGTAAGAGAGGTAGGCCTTGGTGCCGTCGTACCATGCGCCCAGCGCGCCGATCTTTGCGTCCAGCGCAATGCCGTTTGTCATATCCACCGTCACCTTGCCGTCCACGTGCTTGTCGCCGAGGTCGAGGGCGAGGTCGAAGGTGCTCTTGCCGTTCAGGACGCTTGCAAACGCACCCGTGAGGCAGTCGAGCGCCGTGGGATCGCGCTGCTCCTCTACCACATTGTCGGTGGAAGAATTTTCGTACTGTTTGAAGTACTCCTCGTATGCGGGAGAGAACGCCTTGGGGGTGTTGTACTCATACACCGTCGTGAAGGAGGACTTGCAGGGGGCGGAGATGGGGCCCTTGGGGGCGAAACAGCTCTCTTCGATGACGGAGGAGAGCACGCGCCAATCTTCGTCCCAGGTGTAGGTGACGGTGATCCAATCGAAGTCGGGCAACCCGCTCAGTCCGCCCGTGAACGCCATCTGATAGCGATAGTAGATGGGCGCGAGATCGTCTGCGGGGTTGAGGAAGTAGGTCTGCGTATAGGTGCCGTCGCCGTTGTCCGTTACGGGCGTTGCATCGAGCAGCGTCTCATCGTTGATGACATACACCGTGAACTCCGTGCCGGGCAACCCGTTGTGGCTGCGGAACCAGTCGAGCGTGACGTTGCGGTAAGGCTCGCCCGTAGGCCACTGCATGGTCATGAGGCTCTCATAGTCCGTTGCCCACTTCGCGCCCCTGTCCGCTTCGCGCCAGATGACGCTGTTTCCAACATAGCAAAACTGACGTGCCTCGTTCACCAGGGAGCTGGTGGTGATGTCCGCCATCACGAGCACGCCGTCATTGAATTGCTTGTATGTATTCACCGATTGGCTGATGCCCATTGCAACCGTCGTACCGTGCATTTCGCTGTACACGTTGTCGGGTACGACATAGTCGCCGCTGCTTGCGCGCGCCATGTCCTTGGGCAGCGTCTTGGCGACCTGCTTGAAGCGATAGTTGAGGAAGGAGATATTGTCGATCGCATTCTCCCTGCCCATGAAGTCGGTGGGCGACGTTCCCGCAAGCGGCTCCACATAGGGCGTCTGCAGGCTGAAGTCCGTAATGGTGCCCGTGAACTTCTTGAACATACTGTTGATGGAGAACGCCGCCACGGAGACGACCGCGATGGTCGCAGCGAGCGCGCTGATCTTGAGGATGCGACGCTTCTTTTTGGGCGAAAGCGTAATGCCTCCGCGCTTGAGCCTCCTTGCCCGCGGCCTCTTTTTGTTTACGATCTCGTGCACGCCTTCACCGGGCATGAGCGATAATTTCTTTTTCTTACCCATAATTTCTACACTCCTCAGCGCGCCGCGGCAACAAAAAAATGCCGAGCGGCCTTTGTCATGTTTATTTATGACACCGTTATACCATTTTTATGACAGAGTGTCAAGAAAATAACGTCACTTTTCGCAAAATTTTTGTATCGCCGCCCTGAAAAATCTATAAAATGTCGCGCGTACCCTTACGCGCGCGAGAAAGGACGGGTTTTTTGCGCGAATTTGTCATGTGAAATTGTCATATCCCCCGCCCGCATCGCCCCGGCATTGTCATGTCTCCCGCCCGATCGCGCCCCAAAAAACGCCATTTTGTCATGCCGTTTTGCAGCCGCCCGCCCCCGCGAACGCCCCCTCTTTGCACCTTATTTTCCCGCCCCGTTCCCCCCTTTCGCACGCAATTTCCGCCCGAATATTTTGTAATAAAATGAAAAAAGAGACCTGCAAAAACTGCAAATCTCTCTTCAAATCATTTTATAAAATTTCCCTTATTGCACGGGCGTAACATTCTCCTGCATCACGGGCGAACCGCAATACGGGCAGCGCGGTGCGTCCTTGGTATAGCTGAACTTTGCGCCGCAGTTGGGACAAGCAGCCGCGTATTCCTGCTTGCCGAGCGCCTTGCCCTCGTTGAGCAGGATATTGTCTCCGTCGCGGCGGTACCCGTCGAGAAAGCGCTTGCGGAAGCACACGTCGAGAATGTTGCGCACCTCTTTATCGGTGAGCGAGAGCTGCTGAGAAAGCTCTGACACATTATAGATATGTTCGTCCACGATGGCGGAAACGATGCGCTGCTCCTGTTTCTTCGTGGGCAGATTCACCCACGCCATGGGCGTTCCGTAAAACCCGATAACGGCGAAGGCGATCCCGACGCCCATCACGGGCCACCAGCCCTTGACTGCCCCCACGATGATGAGCGGGACCCCGGCGATGAGCATTATCGTCATGAGAATTCCAAGGATCACAGCTCTTCTTACAGAACGATTGACCGCATCCATGCACTTACCTCCTGCATACCGTAATATTATACTATGCACGCGCGCATTTTGTCAACGAACTATACGCGCTTTTCTCTTACAATTTTCACAATGTGTTGACAACGAATGCAAGTTGTGATATACTCATCATTGCAGGACTATTTCTGCATCGGAGGTCTATATGGCAAATAAGTTTTCCCTGCTCAAGATCATCGAATGGCCGAACGAAAACCCGGACGAGATCTTATATAAGTTCGACACGCGCAAGAACATCGTGCAGCGCGGCTCCGCCCTCACCGTGCGCGAAGGGCAAGTCGCCATCTTCTGCGACAAGGGGCGCATGGCAGACGTGTTCCAGCCCGGCTACTACAAGCTGGATACCGACACGCTGCCCATTCTCACCTCGCTCATGTCGTGGAAGTACGCGTTCGAATCCCCCTTCAAGAGCGACATTTACTTTGTAAGCACCAAGCAGTTTATCAACTGCAAGTGGGGAACGGCAACCCCCGTCATTCTGCGCGACAGAGAATTCGGCACCGTGCGCGTGCGCGGCTACGGCACCTATTCCTTCCGCGTGAAGGACGCCTTCACCTTCCTCACCGAACTTTCGGGGGCGCGCACCTCCTTCCACGCGGACGACGTCTCGGGCTTCATTCGCAGCATCCTCGTCATGGGTATGTCCGACGCGCTGGGCGAGAGCGAGCTCTCCGTCGCGGATATGGCGGGCAACCTCATGGAACTGAGCGCCTTCGTGCAGAAGTCGCTCGCAAAGCGCTTCCTGGCGCTCGGGCTGGAGCTGAGCAGCTTCCAGTTTGAGAGTTTCTCCCTGCCCAAGGAAGTGGAGCAGGCGCTCGACGAAAGCGCACGCCTCGGCGTTCTGCGCAAGAATGTGGACGTGTATGCACGCATCGCGCAGGCGGACGCCCTCAAAGAAGCGGCAAAGAACCCCGGCGCGGCGGGCACGCTGCTCGGCGCGGGCATCGGGCTGGGCATGGGTTCGAGCATGGGCAAGAGCTTTGGCGACGCGATGGAGAGCGGCACGCACGGCAAGCATTGCGCAGAGTGCGGCGCGCAGCTCACCCCCAAGGCGAAGTTCTGCCCCGAGTGCGGCACGCCCGTCAAGCGCGTCTGCCCCGATTGCGGAACAGAGCTTGCGGCAAACGCAAAATTCTGCCCCGAATGCGGAAAAAAACTTGGCTAAACCAAGCGTAAGGAGTTTTTCCTATGCGTAAGAAATTATTTTTGTATCTGCTCTTTGGCGTCTCCGTCCTCATCGCCGCCCTCTTCTGGCTGCTCTCCGAAGTCATGCCGGAGACGTTTGGCGCGTTCAACCTCTCGTGGGCGATCGCCATCATCGCGGGTGTGAACGGCATCGCCTTCCTCATCTGGGCGTTCGTCATCAAAGATCCCACAACGCTGAAGATCGCCTATATCATCGGCGGCGCGGTGCTGCTCGTCATCATGGCGGTGAGCCTCGCCTTTGCGCTCGCCCTTCCCAAGAGCCTCATCGCCCCCTGCGTGTGCGTCACGCTCGCGCTCGTGTGCATCATCGCTCCCCTCTCCACCCGCGCAAAGCGCTGGGACGAGGGCGACAATCAGAAGCCGGGCTATCAGGACTACCGTGCGCGCAAGGCGGCGGAGGAAGAGGCACGCGCCAACCTTCCCGAGGAGGAAGAGGAAGTGCCCGTGTTTGAGGACTACCGCACGCGCAAGGCGCGCGAGGCGGCAGAGCGCGCCGAACGCGAACAGCAGAACGAGCAGGAAGAGCCCGAGCCGACCGAGCCCGAATCTTCCGACAGCGACAAGTAATTACAAGGTATTTTCTCAAATTCCCGCAAAAGGGATTGACAACAAGACTGCAAGTATTGTACAATATAGCAGTCTCACGGGGCTATAGCGCAGTTGGTAGCGCGTTTGAATGGCATTCAAAAGGCCAGGGGTTCGAATCCCCTTAGCTCCACCAAAAAGAACGGCAGTCGTATGACTGCCGTTCTTTTTTCATTGAAATTGCTTTGTCGCGCGCACGCTCCCGCGCAATACTACCATCGCGGCAGGAAATGCGCCCGATTATTCGTCCGCGCCATTCGCGCCGTCATTATCAACCGCGCCGTCCGCGCTATCCGCGCTATCCGCGCTGTCCGCGGTGGTGGCGGGCTTGGGTTTTCTCGTGTAGAGCAGAACGGTGTAGACGCCCAGCCCCAGCGCGAGCGCGCCGAGCACGGCGATGAGCGCGATCTCATAGACGGCGATCACCCCGCCGAATGCAGCGAGCGTAGCCGTCTTGCGCCCCTTCTTCCTCTTTTTGAGGAAGATGAGCACGAGCTCGATGATCACGATCGCCGCGAGCACGAGGATGAGCCACAGCGCCGAGCCCTGGTTATCCACCACAAAGGCGAACTGCGAGAGCGCGTCCACCGTAAACACCGCATACGCGCCGTCGATGGTGTATTCCATCTCGGTGACATTGTCGCCGTGCAGGTGCAGGATGCGGAAGGCGCGCCCCTCTGCCTCCTTGGGAATGAGCAGCTTGATGGTGAGCGTACCGCTCGGCTGAACGCTTACGCCGTCCTCATGAAGCTGCACGTCATACACCACGGACAAGATCTCATCGCGCGCGACCGTTTGCTGAATGGCGTCGTCCGCCTGCTCCCGAGTGACGACGAGCTCCACGTTGGGCTTGCTGCCCCCTCTTCGGTAACAACGACCTGCGGCGCATCGCCCGGCTGCATATCGCCCACGCTCCCTTCGAACATGGCGCGGTTGATGGTGAGCGTCGCCGTCATATCGGCAATGGGGAAGTAGTTGTTCTCATCCCCTGCAAACTGCGCCGTGACCTCATACACGCCGACCACACCGTTGCCGTTGCCCACATAGGATACGCTCACCCCTGCGGGAAGCGAACCCGTGATAAAAATGCTCTTTTCCGTGCCGTCCTCCACGAAGGTTGCGTCCTCGAAGCGCACGCCGCTCATGTCGTACGTCCCCTTGCCAATGTCGAAATACTTGGTCACGCTGCCCGTGTAGTTGCCTTCTCCCAATTGAGCGCCCGTACCCGTGAAGGTAACGCTCGCCCGTCCTACGGCGATATTGTCCGCGTAGGAAATGGTGAAGTCGCCGCTCGTCAAGACAGCGAACTCATCGGGATCGGCGTAGTCGAACAACACCTCCTGCGCGCTGCCGTTGTAGGCGTACGTGCCCGAGAGCGTGAACATATCCTCCGTCAGCTCCTTGGGGCTGATGGTGAACGGCTTGCTCACCTCCACCGTATGGTGATTTGCCGCCGTAACGCGGATGGACACGGAATACGCGCCCGCGTTGATGAACGTGGGATACGTAGTCGAATACGCACCGTCCCCCGATTTGTACTCTACCATGTACTCCTCATCACCCCTTGTTCCAAACACAATTACTTCCAATGCCTTGATCTGCTTTCCGGTATAGGTCCATGCATCCGTGTACTGCACGTGATAACTCATGGTCGCCTTTTCAATGTCGAAATACTTGGTCACGCTGCCCGTGTAGTTGCCGTTTAGCGTTGCCGTGATGGTCACGCTGCCTGCGTTCTCACCTGCGTTGCGGTTTGCGCCGTACTCCGCCGCGTAGTCGCTCTCCTTCAAAAGTCCGCCATCGAGGTACTTCAATTGAGGCGTCAGCTTGCTGCCTGTGAAGGTCTGACCGTCGATCGTGAACATCTCCGCTGTCAACCCCTTTTTGCTGATGGTGAAATTGACAGTCGCAGATGCTTCGGTGATCGTATAGTTTGCATCGGCGCTTGCGACCGTTACCGAATACTCCCCGGCATTGATGGGTGCAAAATAGCTCAGATCCTCTGAAGTAACGGTATTTTTGTAGGTGTAGTCCACGGCGATCGAATTCCCGTCAACGCCCGTTGCAGAGCCCGTAAGCGCAAACCGATTCCCGTCGTAGGTGCGATTCCGCTCCGTCATCGTCCATTCGAACGCAACCGGCCTGGGCGCGATGGTGAACGTGACGGTGGCAGAATCCGCGTTGATCGTATAGTTTGTATCGGCGCTCACTGCAGTTACCGAATAACTCCCGACGTTTTTGGGTGCATAACTACTCAAATCCTCTGAAGTAACGGTGTTTCTGTAGGCATATTTGACCTCGATCGGCTGTTCGTCAACGCCCGTTGCAGAGCCCGCCCACTCAAACTTTTCGCCGTCGTAGGTGCGCTGCTGCTCCGTCATCGTCCATTCGAACGCAACCGCCCTGGGCGTGATGGTAAAGCCGGAAGAAAGCGTTTCCTTTGCGGGAAGAATGTAGTTGTTTTCAAGCAGGGCAAGCGCCTCTTCCGCAACATTGCCGAAGCTGTATGTAACGGTGACCGTCTTTTCGATCGAGGAGGCATCGCCGCTTGTCACCGAGCCCGTTGCCACCAACTCGAAGTCGCCATTCACAATGCCCGTGATCCCGCTCAGCGCAATTTTGACGACCGTCGTGCCGTCATATTCACGCGAGGTTTGCGCAAGGCTTGCCACCGCCTCCACCTGCGCCCGCGCAATGGTGATATCAAACGTGTTACTAGACTCCCCAAACACCTTTTTGAGCGTGTAGTCCGTGTACTCCGTAACGGTCATGGTGATGGTGTACGTGCCCGCGTTGGTGGGAAGCCCCGTCCCCGAGTCCGAACTGCTCGCCCACGAATAGGTGGGCGGCATGGGGCTGCCGCCCAACCCATCCAGCGTGAAGTCCTCGCCCGCTGCGATTTCCTCGCCGTCATAGGTAGCCCTGCTCGGCACGGCAGAGACCGCCGTTGCCACGCTCTCGTAGATGGCGTAGGGATAGCCCTCCACATAGTCCTTATCCTGCTGCGCGCTGTCAAGCGTGACGAACGTATAATTGCCAAGTTGCAGTTGCAGCATCTCAAGGCTTTCCTTCGCCGCCTGCGAGAGATAGCCGCCCGTGAAGGAGACTTCTGTGCGAAACATGCCGCGCCACGTTCCGCCGAGATAGCCGCCCGACATTGCGAACGTGCCGCTCATGAAGGAGACGCCCGTGCCGTCTGCGCCCGCCTCGATGGTGCCGCCCGACATGTTGAATGTGCCGCCTGTGACGGAAACGCCCGTGCCTGTATTCGCGACAGAGATGGTGCCGCCCGTCATGTTGAAGGTGCCGCTTTTTACAGTTATACTGCCCGTGATCGTGCCGCCCGTCATATCGACCATGCCGCCCGAGAGAATCATACGGCCATTGACCGTGCCACCCGTCATTTTGACGGTGCAACTGCTGACTTCCACATTGCCTTCAACTACGGCATCATCACAGATCGTGATCTGATCTGCGCTATTTGTAAGGATCGCAGAATTTAGCCCTTCACTCATGCCCGTGATGGTGCCGCCCTCCATGGTGAAGGTGCTGTTACTGCCGCTATCGCCCATAAATGATCCTACATACACGCCCTCGCCACCTGCCTCTGTCCAGTTGCCCGTGATGGAGCCGTTCGACATGGTGAAGGAGCCGCCGCCCACATTCACGCCGCCGCCAATTCCTGCTATGTTGCCCGTAATGGCGCCGCCGTACATATTGAACGTGCCGCCCACATTCACGCCGCCGCCAAATTTTGCCATGTTGCTCGTGATGGTGCCGCCGTACATATAGAAGGTGCTGCCCGCCGCTACGTTTACGCCGCTGCCCATGTTGACCGAGCTGTTTTCGTGCTTGATCGTGCCGAGATTTTCGGTGCAGTCATACAGGTGCAGCGTGCCGTTCACCGTAAAGACGTCGCCCTCTGCATTCATGGTGATGCTATGCCCGTTGAGACACAGCCATACTTCGGTTTCTGCGGGAATGACAATGGACGTATTGATGGTAAAATCTACGGTGAGGCAGTACTTGCCCGCCGCAAGCTGCCCATTGCTCGGCATGATAAACCGTTGGTCAAAGGTCACGTCCTTGTGCGTATGCGAGAATGGAGCGAGCTCGTATTGGAACACTTCCGCCTCACCCGCTTGGCGCAGGGCAAGCCCCAAATTGCTTGCAAGCCAATTTCCCGCTTCAATGCTGCTCTTTGCCGCCTCGTCGAAGTAGCCGTCCGTAATATTCAGCGTGCCGCCCGTCTTTTCGATCGTGCCGCCGACCTGCGGAGTAGTCCCCGCGCCCGCCGCGATCGTGGCTTCGCCGCCCGAGATGGTCAAGCCGCCCGTCAGCGTACCGCCCGTCATGTTGAATGTGCCGCTCGTGACAGTCACCTTGCCATTCAGTGTGCCGTCCGTCATGGTGAAGGTGTCGCTTCTGACCACCACATTGCCATTCAGCGTGCCGCCGCTCATATTCAGCGTGCCAGCCGCACCATACACATCGCCCGTCAGCCTGCCACCCGAAATGGAGATGGTACCCCCTTTACCGGATTCATCCGAAATAATAATAATCGACATCGCGATCTCGCCGCCCTGGATGCGCAGCTCGCTCCCATTTCCCAGCTTCAAGGTGCCGTTCGAGAGCGTGCCGCCCGAAATGGTGAGAGAGCAACTGTGTACCGCAATATAGCCATCAACCACGGCGTCCTTGCTGATGGTGCACTGCTCTGCCTCGGTTGCAAAGATCGCGTGCATCCACTCTTCACCACTGCTCCTGATGGTGCCGCCCGCCATAGTGAAGCTGCCCATTGCCACACACACCCCCTCAAAGCCCATCGATGAGGTGTTGTTCTCGATGGTGCCGCCGTTCATGGTGAAGGTGCCCTTCACATACACGCCGCTGCCGCTAACCACTTTGCTGCCGTCCACGCTGTTGCCCGAAATGCTTCCGCCGTTCATGGTGAAGTCGCCCTCCACGTGCACGCCGCCCGCATACGTTGCCTGATTGCCCGTGATGGTGCCGCCGTGCATATAGAAGGTGCCGCCCGCCGCTACGTTTACACCGCTGCCCATGTTGACCGAGCTGTTTTCGTGCTTGATCGTGCCGACATTCCCGCTGCAGTCATACAGGTGCAGCGTGCCGTTCACGGTGAACACATCGCCCGCCGCAGTCATGGTGATACTGTGCCCGTTGAGACAGAACTATACTTCGGTATTTGCGGGAATGACGATGGGCTTCGTAATGGTAATATCCTGCGTGAAATAGTACTTGCCTTCCGAAAGCTCCCCGCCATTGACCAATTCAAACGGCGCAAAGACTTCGCCATCGTGCGTATGCGCAAGCTCGTAGGCGAATTGCCCCACGTCCGCGCCCGCGCGCTTGACAAAGCTCATGCGGTGCGCGAGACAGTCCGCAGGAATGCTGACTGCCGCCGCCTCATCGAAGTATCCGCCATAGACGGTGAGCGTGCCGCCCGTCTTTTTGAACGTGCCGCCGACCAGCGGAATGCCCTCCTCGCCCGCCGTGATCGTGGCTTCGCCGTCCGTGATGCTCATTCCGCCATCGAGCGTGCCGCCCGTCATGGTGAAGGCGCCCGTCTCCTTGAAGAATATGCCGTCCCCTTCGTTCCTGGCGGTGTTGCCCGTGATGGTGCCGCCCTTCAACTCAACCTTGCCGCCGCCACGGATATACACGCCGCCGCCGTTTTTCGCCTGATTGCCCGTGATGGTGCCGCCCGTCATGATGAATTTGCCGTTCCGCACACAAATGCCGCCGCCCTCTCCGTTATCCAAGGTATTGTTTTGAGAGAGTTCGCCGCTTTGCATATTGAACGTACCACCATAGAGGCACACACCGCCGCCATCCAATCCGCCATAGCTGCCGCCACCCGCCGTATTTTTCTTAATGCTTCCGCCATTCAGGGTGAACACGCTTTCGCTATTTTCTTCCAGGAACACCCCGGCGCCTCTCGTCGCCGAGTTTCCGGAAATTTCGCCGCCCGTCATGGTGAACGTGCCGCCGTACATACTCACGCCGCCGCCCCTTTTGTCCCATTGCGTCGGGTGATTGCTCGTGTTTCCCGTGATCGCGCCGCCCGCCTGATTGACCGCGCCGCTTCTCACGCACACACCGCCGCCGCCTTCCGTGGCGCTGTTGCGCTGAATATTGCCGCTGTTGAGATTGAACGTGCCGCCGCCCACGCACACGCCACCGCCGTATTTGGCGTTGTTGCCGCTGATGGTGGCTGTGTCGTTGATACTCAACGTGCCGCCGTTTATGTACACGCCGCCCCCTTCGTTCTCGGCGGTGTTGCCGTCGATGGCGGTGGTTTCATTGATGTTGAACGTGCCGCTGCTCACATATACGCCGCCGCCGTTCGTGGCTCTGTTGCCGTTGATGGCGGCGCTGCTTAACGAGAATACCACATTGGGAGCAAGAAAGAGCCCGCCGCCGTTCGTCGTTGCGGTATTGCGCTCGACTGAGCCGTGAATAACCGACTCGTATCCCACCTTATAGTTATCCAAAATACTTTTGATATATACGCCGCCGCCATTGCCCGTTGCCTTATTTTCATAAATGCTTGCGGTTTCACCAAGCTGGAATACGCCGTATTCAACGTACACGCCGCCGCCGTTTGTCGCCTCATTGCCAAAAATCTCGCCGCTTATGCACCGCAACCCTCTATCGGTACCTCTGTTGTTTTGCGACCTGACATAAGCGCCGCCGCCGTTGCCTGCTTTGTTTTGGGTAATGGCGCCGCCATTCATGGTAGCTTTTGCCCACGTATCTACATACAGACCGCCGCCAGATGCCGCCGTATTGTTGGAGATCTCGCCGGCAGTCATTTCAAACGTAGCGTCGCCCACAAATACGCCGCCGCCGTTGTAGGTCGCTTGGTTGCCGGTAATAACGCCGCCCTGCATCAAAAATTGACCGTACATCCACACGCCGCCGCCGTTGCCGTTTTTTGCCGTGTTGTTGGCGATCTCTCCGTTTACCATTGTAAACTTGGCATTTTGCATATTGAGTACGCCGGCACCGTGGTTCGGGCCGTTTCCCGAAATGCTGCCGCCATACAGGTTGAAGTTTGCTATGGCGCCCCCGGGCATAGTACTATCCCCGTTTGTAACGCCACGGCTATTGCCCGAAATGCTGCCGCCGTGCATATTGACTGTGCCGCCCGCCGCTACTTTTACGCCGCTACCCTCATTGACCGCGCTGTTTTCATGCGTGATCGTGCCGAGGTTCTCGCTGCAGTCATACAGGTGCAGCGTGCCCTTTACCTCAATGGTATCGCCCGCCCCATTCAAACTGAGTTTGCACCCGTTGAGGCAGAGCTTTACTTCGGCGCCTTCGGGAATGATGAGCGTCTGCGTGAGGATAAAATTGGAGGCAAGACAGTAGTTTCCTGTCGTAAGCTGACCGTCAGACGGCACGACAAATTTCTGCTCAATGCCATTGTGCGAATGATCAAATACGCCGATCTCGTATGCGTACTCGTCGGGTTCGCTTGTTTGGCGCAGCACAAAACACGCGTCGCTTGCAAGAAAGCCACTCGCCTCGATACTATTCCTTGCCGTCTCGTCAAAATGTCCGCCCGTAATATTCAGCGTGCCGCCCGTCACATTGAACGTGCCGCCGACCTTCGGGATGGTCGCCCCTTCATTTCTGATGGTGACATTGCCGCTCGTCATCGCAATGGTCGTGCCGTCACGCACCGCAACCGTGCCGCCCGCCAATTCAAATGAGCCGCCCTCTACATACACGCCGCCCGTGAGCGGAGAATTATTGTACACATGAAGCGCACCGCCGCTCATGACAGTTACTTTGCCCGTGCAGGCTGAACGGTGGTGGAATTTGAATCTGCCTCTTGCAATATACACGTCGCCTTGAATGGTAGCATCTTCCCACGCATCCATCTCATCGCCCGTGTTTGCGGCGTAAATCTCGTTGCCGTGTTCTGTCGCGCTGTTATTTGCGAACGCGCCATTGAGGTCGACTCGCTTTCCTGCCGTCAAATATGCGCCGCCGCCGTTTTTCGCCGTGTTGTATTCTATGGCTGTGCGATCCTTGGCTTCGCTGGCATTGTACATTCCCCACGACCAATCGGCTTTGTTTCCCTCAACATACACGCCGCCGCCATTTTCCGTCGCCTTGTTGTACTTGATGCGAACGGCCCTCGTCTGCAAATGCGCCGACGAATACACGCCGCCGCCGTTCGTGGCGGTGTTGGCAGCCGCTGCCGAATCGCCGCCGATGACGCCGCCGTTCAGCCCGATCGTGCCGTTATGATGGTACACACCGCCGCCGTTTTTTGCCGAGTTGGCGGAGATGACGCCGTCCGTCATTTTGTATTCGCCGCTGTGGATATACACGCCGCCGCCGTTCGTGGCGGTATTCCCCGTGATCGTGCCGCCCGTCATAGTGAGAGCACCAGCGATGAACACGCCGCCACCGCCGTTGACTGCGGTATTCCCCGTGATCGTGCCGCCGTTTATGGTGAGCGAGCCGCCGTTGAAGAACAGACCGCCGCCGCCGTCTTTGCCCGACGTCCGGTTTTCCCTGATCGTGCCGTCGTTCATGTTGAGCGTGCCGCCGCCGATATTGATGAACACGCCGCCACCGCCGTTGACTGCGGTATTCCCCGTGATCGTGCCGCCGTTTATGGTGAGCGAGCCGTCGTTGAAGAACATACCGCCGCCGCCATATCTGGTTGTGCTGTTGCCCGAAATGGTGCCGCCGTACATATTAAATACGGCTCCCCCGTTATTCATATACACGCCGCCGCCATCTGCCGCGCTGCCGCCCGTGATGACGCCGCCCGTGACGGTACCGCCGCCCGAGCCGGAGAAGTTGTATCTGCCAGTATCCTTTTCAATGGAATACGAATGCGAATTCTTCGAGCCGTTGCAGTCATACAAGTTGAACGTGCCGCCGCCTACCGTAATGACCGAGCCGTCGCCCTTGCCCGTGAGCTTATACCCGTTGAGGCAGAGGTTGACGTCGCCGTTGATGGTAATGTTATTTTTCAGCGTGACATCGCCGTTAAGGTAATAGTTACCCCCCCCCCAATGTGCCGCCGTCCGTCAACTTGTTCCAGCCGACGTGCCCGCCTTCGCAATCGGTGTGCGAAGTCGATGCCGCCTGCGCCGTGACGGGCAGTTCGCTCCTTTCCTGTACGAAAAGGAGCCCCGTTGCGAGCGCCACGGCAAACAGAACGCCAAGCAGCGCAACCAGCAACTTCTTGCCAAAATTAGTTCTCTCTTTTTGCATAGACATATTCCATCCCTCTATGATTTCAAAATATTAACATTGTTCTCGCCCGCCCGCACCGCGGAACGGAGCCGCTCGCCCCGCCAAGTTGACTTTGCGCCGCTTCCCTTTGCAGAAACGCGCTTTGCTCTGCGTTGAACGCCCGCGCTGATTTACAGAAGCTCCGCGCCGAGCACCCGCCGCTTTGCAGAAACGCGCTTTGCTCTGAAGTTCCTTGCCGAAAAACCCCGCCCTGCCTGTTCGCGCCGAGCGCATGGAGGGCGTTTCAATCTCTTCGCAAAATCACTTGGCCATAGACCTCGCCCTTACATTATACCTTATTTGTGAAAAAATAGCAACAAAATTCGATAAGGATTGAACACTCACTTAATTCTTCCTCGCGCCCCCAACAGGCACGCGATCGCATTCTGCGCACAAAAAAAATAAGCCCCTCACCCTGCCGCAGTCCCTTTTCCCCCACCCGTATTTTCCGCGCGAGACCATCTATGGCGCAAGCCCTCAAAATTCATATTAAATTTATTTGATTTTTTTCGTTGAAAAACACACATCTTTGCACAGCGCGTTTTCCACGCCAAGCTGCGGGGAAGGCGGGAATGTTTTGCGGCGATTTGCCCTGCCGTAAAAAAATTTTTAATTTCTGAAAAATTTTTTTTCAAATTATCAAATTTTGATACACCCTGGTGCTATAATGGTGGCGTGAGAAAAAATTGCCCGCTTTTTCTGCGTCCCCGCTGTTGCGATGGGCGATGCAGACTTCCCGCGAACGCGCACGGCAGCCCCTGCCGCCCACCGCGCCGCGCCGTCCTTACGAATCTATATAAAAAGGAGAATAGAAAATGTTTTGTAAGAAATGTGGAACACAGCTCCCCGATGGAGCAACGACCTGCCCCGAATGCGGAGCTGCCGTCACCAAGCTGCCCCCGCCTGAGCCGCAGCCCCCGCTTGGACAGCAGCCCCCGTATATGGCGCCGCCCGTTCAGCCCTACTATGCGCCCCGCCCGAAGCAGACGGCAGATCCCAAGTATTTTGCGCTTTCCCTCTCCGCTTTCGTCATCGCCATTGTTACGCTGCTGATAACCATCATTTTGGTGGCTCTTCACGGATACTTATCGTTCCCGCCAATCTCACTTTTCCCCTCGTTCGCTGCACTTACAATGGCAATCTATGCCTTCTGCAATGCGAAGGGACAAATGGCTCCCCGCGCATTCTCCGCAAGTGTATTTGGAATCTGCGGCGTAGCGATCTTGCTTGCAATCATCTTTATGATCGTCTAAGGAGGCTACACAATGTTTTGTGAAAAATGCGGAACACAAATTCCAGATGACGCGACCATCTGCCCCGAATGCGGAACAGCCACAGCCGCGCCGCAAACGCCCGACGGGACGGTGTACAAGCGCAGCATGCGCGGCTTCTACTACAAGTCCAACACGCCCGACGTGCCCAGCACGCCCCGCACGCCCAGCACGCCCAAGATGCTTGGCGCAGCGGCTGCGGCATTTGCGCTCGCGATGATCGCTTTTATCACGGGCATCGTATTCTTCGCCTTCCTCTTCACCTTCGAAGGGGCGTTCGTATTGGTATATGTGTTGGGGGCAAGCACCATCCTGCCCGCGCTCGTAGGCTTCGGCTTGGGCATATTCGTGAGCGTTGCGGCCAAGGGACAGTTCGGCGCCCGCGCACTCGCCATCTGCGCCTGCGTGTTCACTGCGATCGTGCTCTTCCTGCTGTTCGTTGGCGGCTGCGTGATCGTAAGTGCGCTCGAATATGTTCCTTACCAATGATCAACAAGGGAGCTGCTTCTCGGCAGCTCCCTTATTTTGCTTGCGAAGGGCGTCCTCTGCAAGCACCCAACTCACGCAAAAGGGCGTTCCCAAACGGGAACGCCCCCTCTTTTTTTCATGATTCACAGCACCGCCATGGTGAGGTATCCCGCGCCCAACAGCACGGCGAGGAAGAGCACGTTGAAGGCGAGGTACTTGACGAGATATCCCTTCGTCTCCCCCGGGCACACGCGGCGATAGGTGTTGAGCGTGATGAGGCTTGCGAGCGAGGCGATGGGCGTGCCCAGCCCGCCGATGTTCACGGCGACGAGCAGGCGCGCGTAATCGGTTGTAAAGCGCGAGAGCAGCACCGCCGAGGGCACGTTGGAGATACACTGGCAGGACAGCGTTCCGAACGCGAGCGGATCGAGCGCGATGAGCCCGCCCAAGAGCGCCGCCACCGCGGGAATGCGCGCCATGTTCCCCGAAAAGACGAAGAAGGCGCAGAAGGTGAGAAGCAGCCCGTAGTCGACGTGCAGCAGCGCGCGATAGTCAAGCAGCAGCAGCGCGAGCGTTACGGCGAGCAGTCCCCAATAGTAGGGAAAGACGCGAAAGACGATGAGCACGGAGAGCACAAAGAGTGCGAAATACACGAGGATGCGCCACAGCGGTGGACGCACTTTGGGCGCGGTGAGCACCTCTGCCTTCACGGGCTTGACGAAGAGGCAGGTGGCGAGGATGAGCACGAACGCCACGGCAAACGGCATCGCCATGATCTTGAAGAACTCCCCCGTGGGAATGGAGTAGTAGGAAAAGAGGTACAAGTTCTGCGGATTGCCAAAGGGCGTGAGCATTCCGCCCAGGTTTGCGGCAATGTTCTGCATGATGAAGGTGAAGGCGACGATCTTCTTGTTGCCGCACGATTCGAGCACGAAATACCCCAGCGGCAAAAAGGTGATGAGCGCCATATCGTTCGCCATGATCATGGAGCCGAAGTAGGTGACGAACACGAGCGCGAGCACGATGTTACGCATATTGCCAAAGCAGCGTACAATGATATCGGCGAGCCATTCAAAGAAGCGAATGTTGCGCAGCGCCGCCACCACGCCCAGCGTGCAGAAGAGGCAGGAGAGCGTGCGCAGATCGAAATAGCCCAGATATTCGCGGTCGAAGGGCACGAAGATGCAGGTGATGCCCGCCGCCACGAGCGCGATGAGGAGCACCGCATTGCTCTTTACAAATTGTAAGAAGAGGTGCGCCGCCCGCCTTGCGTGTCCTGCGCCCTGCCCTCTGCTCTCCGCCTGCATACGATCTCTCCGCGCCAAAAAATTTTTCAGTCATTTATTATACTCACGCAAAAAATTCCGTCAACGATTTTGCGGAAGAAAGTTTGCGGCGCAGAAAAATGTCAAAAGTGTGCGCGGCAGGATTGCACTTCACACCCCAAGTGTGCTATAATGTGGGCGAACAGAAGGGAGATCATCTCAGTGAAGAATATCGTGATCAAAATTCAGGAAGGCGACCTCTTCCGCTTCTACGTGGGCGGCGATCGGGAGGAGATCACGGTGGGCAGCAAGCGCACCGCAGACATCTCCATCAAGTCGCAATATGTGCAGCCCATCCAGCTCAAGCTGGTGCGCAGGAACAACGTATGGTACGCGGAGGATCTCACCGAGAGCGGCGCGCGCTGCGCGCTCTATTTGGGCGGCAACAAGTTCAAAAAGCCCATCGTCAAGCTGGACGGCGCCATCTCCTTCCGCCGCGAGGGGGAAAAGGCGAACGAGATCGCCACCCTCTCCCCCGTCAAGCAGATCTCCCGCAAGCGCACGGGCTCTGCCTTCGACCTCTCCTTAAAGACGGTGACGACGGTGGGCAGCGGCGAAAAGTGCGATATTCGCGTGGAGAACCCCCTCGTCTCCGAGGAGCACTTCTTTATCGTGTTCGACGGAAACGACTGCTACATCGAGGACGCGCACAGCGTGAGCGGCACCTACGTCAACAACCGCAAGGTCAAGCGGCAGAAGTTGAGCGACTACGACCGCATCTCCATTCCCACGGCGGCATACATCTTCTACCGCAACAAGCTCCTCTACTCCACGGCGGCGGGCGGCATCCGCATCGACGCGGTGGACGTGAGTAAGCGCGTGCAGGACCGCAATTCGCGCGCCAGGATCTCCCTTGTCACCAACGTGACCTTCCGCATCGAGGCGGGCGCGTTCGTTGCCATCGTGGGCGGGAGCGGCGCGGGGAAGTCCACTCTGCTCGACTGCATCAACGGTATGCGCCCCGCAACGGACGGCAAGATCTACTACGACACCAACGACTACTACGAAAATATCAACTCGTACAAGGGCGTCATCGGCTACGTTCCGCAAAGGGACATCATGCACGACGACCTCACCGTGTTCGACACCCTGCGCTACACCGCGCAACTGCGCGTGCGCGCCGACCTCAACAGGGAGGAGCTTACCCGCCGCGTCAAAGAGGCGATCGCAGACGTCAAGCTCACGGGCAGGGAAAAGCTGCGCATCTCCTCCCTCTCCGGCGGGCAGAAAAAGCGCGTCTCCATCGCCATGGAGCTGCTCTCCGATCCCAAAGCCATCTTTTTGGACGAACCCACGAGCGGGCTCTCGCCCGACCTCGACCTTGAGATGATGGAGCTGCTCAAAGAGCTTGCGCGCAAGGGGCGCACCATCGTGGTCATCACGCACGCCATGGAGAATTTGGATAAGTGCGACAGCGTGGCGTTCCTGGGGCGCGGGGGCAGGCTGTGCTTTTACGGCGCGGCGAAGGACGCCTTCCGCTACTTCAACCGCCGCACCTACTCGCGCATCTTCGCAGCGCTCACGGACGAGGAGACGGCGGAGAGCTATGCGCACAAATTCCGCCGCACCGACTACTATAAGAAGCTGTATCGCGAGCTCATCGAGGAGTACGGCGCGGGGTGCGCCCTTCCCCCCGAGGAGACGCCGGACGAGGAGAAGTTTGCCTGGGAAAGACCGCCCGCAGACCTGCCCCGTCCCAAAAAGCGCACGGGGCGCGCCGCGCCCCCGCCGCAGGAACCGCTCATTCCCATCGAAGAGAACGCGGAGAACGAGGAGCGCGAGGCGGCGCAGGAGGAGGACGACAATGAGACGATTTAGACGGCGCTCCGCCCGCATGAACCTCATGCACTTTCGCGTGCTCACGCTGCGCTACTTCAAGCAGATCGGCTGCGGGCTGGGCACGCTGCTGCCCATGCTGTTGCAGGCGCCCGCGCTGCTGCTCATCCTCTTTCTCGCGGGCAAGGGCGACGCCTTCACCACGCACAACGTGACGCAAGCCAACCTCATCGCCTTCATGGTCATCATCATGTCCGCGCTCATGGGGCTGCTCAACAGCTACCGCGAGATCTGTAAGGAGCGCGAGATCCTCTCCCGCGAAGTGTTCGGCGGGCTGGACACGACGGCGTACGTCTTTTCCAAGTTCTGCGTGCTGGGCGTGGTGGGCGTTGCGCAATGCACCTTCCTCTACTTTGGCAGCATGATCTTTGTCGACTACGCCTTCCCCCACTTCAGCGGATACCTCTTCTGCTTTGCGGCGGCGGTGCTCGTCAACCTCTCCGTCACCACCATCGGGCTGTTCATCTCCGCTCTGCTCAAAAAGTCGGAGAGCGCCATCCTGCCCGTGCTCGTACTCATCATCATGCAGGTGGTATTCAGCGACTGCCTCATCTCGCTGGGCGGGGCGGCGGGCGCGCTGCGCTATATCACCCCCGCCGCGTGGGGCGTTGCCGTGTTCGGGCACGCAAGCGGCATCAACGGCTGGACGGAACTCTTCCACAAGGAGATGTACGGCTACAATCCCTTTGCCTGCCTTGCAACGCTTGCGGGCATCACCCTCTTCTTTTTGCTCGCCACCGTGCTGTGGTTGAAGCACGCATATCGCCAGAAAAACTGATACGTATTGCAACTTTGCGACCAAGCGACAATTTGTCATACGAAAAAACGCTGCCGTGCGGCAGCGTTTTTTTGCGTTGCGGAAGGAAGAACTCACTCTTCCACGACGACGGAAAACGTTTGGGTGCGGATGTCCACCCGCTTGACCTTGGAATGCGTTTGCAGTTCCCCCCAGGAGGCGGGCGCAAGTTCGCCCTCCCCCTCCTCCACGGTGACGACGTCCGCCCCGTGGTCGTATTCGAGCAGGTGATCTTCGCCCCCTTGAAAATACGCTCTCTCTTTTGCCTCTTGCATACTTACCTCTCTGCCGCCTGTAATATCAGTCCAAGCAGCGGCACGACCTGGCTGAAGATCAATCTGTCCGTGACGGAGAGCTTGCCGCGCTTGCAGGAGAAGGAGAGGACGGCAAAGCCCTCCCGTGTGGGAACGGGCAGATACACCGCCTTCGCCCCGCGCAGCGTCTCGCTGCCCCGCCCTGCGGCGCGCCCGTTCTTCTGCACCCACGCGAGCACGGCGCGCTCGTTCTCCTCCTGCCAGAAGGAGACGTCCTCCCCTTCCCATGCGGAAAGGGCTGTGCGCCCGCCGAACACCGCCACGCTGCGCAAAAAGGCGCGGGCGAGCACGTCGGCGATCGTCTGCTCGGGGAAGTCGCTCTCCCGCACTTCCCGCTCGATGACGTTGTGGATATCCAGCGTGCGGTTGGCGGTGCGGTACTTGCCGAGCAGTTTTTTGGGCAGGAAGAGCCGTTCGAAGAACGCCGCAACCCCGCCCCGACGATAGCCCGTGTGCGCGCTGTCTGGCACGATGAGGATCTGAATGTTGGGCATACGCGCCACAAACTTCTCCTCCAGCCCCACCTTCTTGCCCACCGACTGCCACGTCTTGCCGATGACAAGGTCGGTGATGCCTGCAACACGCGCGTAGTCCGCCACCGTCTCCACCACGTCGCACCCGTACTTCACAACGAGTTCGCCGCCCAGATCTTTGACGAGGCGCATGTGCCGTTTGAGATTTTCCGCCGAGCGGTCGCTCAGATCGCCGTCCCGCTCCACGTACAGCGCGGAAAAGCGGCAATGGTACGCCTCCGCCATGCGCGCCGCGATGTGGATATTGCGCTCTGCCGACGGGGAGGGACTGATGAGCACGAGAATGCGCGTTCTGCGTTCGCCGTTGTTGTTGCGCTTTTCGATGCGGTCTGCATTGCGGCGCAGATACAGCTCGCGCAGCGCGGACAGGTGCTCCGTCTTGAAGAAGTTTTCGAGCGCCATCGCCGCCCGCGTGCGGTCGTAGATCTTGCCCTCCCGCATCCGCTCGATGAGCGTCTCCGGCTCCACGTCCACGAGCACGACTTCGTCTGCGAAGTCGAACACCTCGTCGGGAATGCGCTCGCTCACGTCCACGGAAGTCGCCGCGTCCACGATGTCGTGCAGCCCCTCGATGTGCTGAACGTTCACCGTCGTCCACACCTCGATGCCGCTGTTGACAAGCTCCTTCACGTCCAGCCAGCGCTTGACGTTCTTGCTGCCCGCAGCGTTCGTGTGGGCGAGCTCGTCCACGAGCAGGAGGGAGGGGCGGCGGGCAAGGGCGGCGTCCACGTCAAATTCGCGCAGCACTACCCCCTTGTAGGCGATCTCGCGCAGGGGAAGGCGCTCCAGCCCCTCTGCAAGCCGCATGGTGTCCGGGCGGTCGTGCGGTTCGAGATAGCCGATGACGACCTCCCGCCCCTCCGCCTTCGCCTCCTGCGCCGCCTTGAGCATGGCGTACGTCTTGCCCACGCCCGCAGAGTAGCCGAAGAAGATCTTCAGCCTGCCGCGCGCCATTACAGCAGCCCGTCGAGGGCGAGATTGACGAGCAGCACGTTGACGGTGGGATCGCCGAAGATCCACAGCCATCTGCCCTCCGTGTACTGCTTGATGACGCCGCGCACGTGCGCTTCATACGCCGCCACGTCGTAGTCGTTGAGCACGGTGAGCCCCGCTTCCACTTGGGCGGGTTTGAAGTGCAGCGTCTTTGTTTCGGGCTCCTCGCAGTAATACACGGTGCCGTCCACGTTGATCGCCTCTTCGCGCATCTCGACGGTGACGAGCGAACCTTCGATCGCGTCCTCGGGGAGGACTTCCTCCGCCGCGTACTCCTGCAGGCGAATGTAGTCGACCACCTTCCCATCCTCGTCCACGACCAGCCTCCAACCGTAGTTGAAGCGGTTACGGGCGAGGTACTCCACCTGCCACTCCGCGTCTGCGGGCGAAACGTGCGGATCGATGCCGCTGCCCGACGAGGTGATGAGGTTTTGCGGAACGCCGTCCTTGGTGTAGCCCAGCTTGCGCAGGTATTCCAGGCGCGCCGCCATGTTTGCCTGATGGTCGTGGCTCTCGGGCGAGATGTTCGAAGGCGAACCGCCGTTGACTCTGCCAAAGAGATAGTAGGGCTTGTCGAACTGCTGACCGATGAGCTCGGAGCCATACACGCGCTGCTCGCCGTTTGCGAGCGTGACCACGATTTGCGAACCGTTTGCTTCATACGGGAACACCGTGCCCGAGACCGCCGTTGCGACGACGGGGTAGATGACGCCGCAGATGAGGGTGAAGGCGAGCACCGCCACGAGCGCAGCACGCAGCGTGCCCCGGCGCTTCTTCCCTGCGACCACGCCCCCTTCCGTCGCGGGCGCTTCGATAAAACTTTTTTTCTGCTTGTTTTTCATGGGAAAACTCCTTGTTACCACACGGGCAGGCCAAAGCAGGCGCACAGGATCATATCAAATAGTTTGATGAAGATGAAGGGCGCAACGATCCCGCCGATACCGTATATGAGCAGGTTATTTTTCAGCATCTTGCCCGCGGGCTTTTCCTTGTACTTCACACCCTTGAGTGAGAGCGGAATGAGCGCCACGATGATGAGCGCGTTGTAGATGATGGCTGCGAGCATCGCCGTCATCGCGTTGCCAAGGTGCATGAAGTTGAGCACCGTGAGGTTGGGATAGATGGCTGCGAACAGCACGGGAATGATGGCGAAGTACTTTGCCACGTCGTTTGCAATGGAGAAGGTGGTGAGCGCGCCGCGCGTCATGAGCAGCTGCTTTCCGATGCGCACCACTTCGATGAGCTTGGTGGGGCTGGAGTCGAGGTCGACCATGTTGCCCGCCTCCTTCGCCGCCTGCGTGCCGGAGTTCATGGCGACTGCCACGTCCGCCTGCGCCAGCGCGGGTGCGTCGTTGGTGCCGTCCCCCGTCATGGCGACGAGGTGCCCTTCCGCCTGCAACTTCTTGATGAGGGCGAGCTTAGTCTCGGGCGTTGCCTCCGCCACGAAGTCGTCCACCCCCGCTTCGGCTGCGATCGCCGCCGCCGTCATGGGGTTGTCGCCCGTGATCATCACCGTCTTGATGCCGATCTTCCTCAGATCGTTGAACTTCTCCTTGACGCCCTCTTTGACGATGTCTTTGAGGTAGATGACGCCGAGCACCCGCTCGTTTCTTGCAACGACGAGGGGGGTGCCGCCCGCGTTCGCAACGCGCTCCACCGCCTCGCGGCACTCCTGCGGGTACTCCCCGCCGCGTGCCGTCACATACGCTTCAATGGCGTCTGCACTGCCCTTTCTGATCTCCTCCTCCCCGATGTTGACGCCGCTCATGCGCGTCTTTGCCGAGAAGGGAATGAACTCTGCGTTCAGCTTTGCGATCTCCTTGCCGCGCAGCTCGAAGCGGTTCTTGGCGAGCACCACGATGCTGCGCCCCTCCGCCGTCTCGTCTGCAATGGAGGCAAGCTGCGCCGCCTCCGCAAGGTCGCGCTCCGTCATCCCCCTTACGGGGATGAACTCGCTCGCCTGGCGATTGCCCAGCGTGATGGTGCCCGTCTTGTCGAGCAGCAGCACGTCCACGTCGCCCGCCGCCTCGATCGCCCTGCCGCTCATCGCAAGCACGTTCGCCTTGTTGAGGCGCGCCATGCCCGCAATGCCGATGGAAGAGAGCAGCGCGCCGATGGTCGTGGGCGCGAGACACACGAGCAGCGCGATGATATTCGTGATGCTCACGGGCTCTGCATTCGAACCGGGGTTGATGACGATGGCAAATTGCGAGAAGGGAAGCAGGCAGGCGGACACCACCAAGAACACGATGGTGAGCGTGATGAGCAAGATCTGCAATGCGATCTCGTTGGGCGTCTTTTTGCGGCTTGCGCCCTCGACCATGGCGATCATCTTGTCGAGGAAGGACTTGCCCGCCTCCGCCGTCACCTTGATCATCAGCCAGTCGCTCGTCACCGTCGTGCCGCCCGTGACGGCGCTTCTGTCGCCGCCCGATTCACGAATGACGGGGGCGGATTCGCCCGTGATGGCGCTCTCATCCACGCTGGCAACGCCCATGATGACCTCGCCGTCCATGGGGATCTGCTCCCCCGCCTTGACGAGCACGATGTCCCCGGGCACGAGTTCCGCGCTCTTGACTTCGGTGTACTCCGCGTCGAGCTCGGCGCTCTTGAGCTTGCGCGCAACGACGTCCCGCCGCGCCTTTTTCAAGCTCTCCGCCTGCGCTCTGCCCCTGCCCTCTGCGATCGCCTCGGCAAAGTTGCCAAACAACGAGGTGAGCCACAGGATGATGGAGATCCCGAAGATGTACCACGTCGCGCCGCCCACATTCCACCAGAAGGAGAGCAGCCACAGAATGGTGGTGATGATCGCGCCGATGTACACGATGAACATGACGGGGTTTTTGATCTGCACCTTGGGATTGAGTTTTACGAGCGATTGCAGGGTGGCATCCAGCACGATCGCCTTGTTGATGCCCGCCTTCTTGCCCCCGCTTTGATTTGTTTGCTTGCTTTTATCCGTTCTTTTCATAAGTTCCTCCAGCTGTTACGCAACATATTCCGCGATCGGCCCAAGCGAGAGCGCGGGGAAGAAGCTGAGCGCGCCAATGATGAGGATGACTGCAATGAGCAGCCCCACGAACAGCCCGTTTGCCGTGCGCAGCGTACCGTCCGACTGCGGAACGTGCTTCTTGCTGCCAAGACTGCCCGCAAGGAACACCGTCGCGATCATGGGCACGAAGCGAACGAGCAGCATGACGATCCCGCCCGAGACGTTCGTCCAAGGGGTGTTCGCATTGAAGCCCGCGAATGCCGAACCGTTGTTGTTTGCCATGGATGCGAACGCGTACAAGATCTCGGAGAAGCCGTGCGCGCCGCTGTTGTTCGTCCAATCTGCCGCAGAGGGCATCATCACCGTCGCCGCCGTGCCGATGAGACAGCACAGTACGGGCGTGAGAATGATGAGGCACACCATCTTCATGTCGTAGCTGCCGATCTTCTTGCCCACGTACTCGGGCGTTCTGCCCACCATGAGCCCGGAGATAAACACCGTGAGCAGCGCGAAGGCGATGAGCCCGTACAGTCCGCAGCCCACGCCGCCGTACACGATCTCGCCCAACATCATGAGGAACATGGGGATCATGCCGCCGATGGAGGTGAAGCTGTCGTGCATGGCGTTGACGGAGCCGTTGGAGACGCTCGTCGTTGCGACCGCCCACAGCGAGGAGCCGCCCACGCCGAAGCGCACTTCCTTGCCCTCCATGTTGCCGATGGCGGCAACGCCCGCGGGGAATTCGTTGAAGGCATACTCAAACGCCGTGCACACGATGAGGCAGAGGAAGAAGATGATGGACACGGCGACAAAGAGCACCACGCCCTGATCTTTTTCTTTGACAACGCCGTTTGCACGCACGCGCCCCAACTCGCCCACCATGCCGCGCTCCTTGTGGTTCTCCTTGATCGCCTTGCCGAAGGTGAAGCAAAGTCCACCGGGAATGGCGAGCAGGGAGAGCGTCTCGATGAGGTTGGCAAATGCCGTGGGGTTCTCAAAGGGATAGGCGGAGTTCACGCCCCAGAAGCCGCCGCCGTTGGTGAAGAGTTGTTTGATGATGATCTGGCTTGCCGCAGGCCCCAGGTAGAGGGAGGACGCGCCCCCTTCCAGCCCGACATACTGCACGGCGCCGCGCAGCGTCTGCGGAACGCCCTGCGATACGAGCAGCACGGTACCCACGAGGCACACGGGGATCATGAACAGCGTCACACGCGTGAGGTCTGCCCAGAAGTTGCCCACCGTCTTGCACTCCCTGCGCGTAAAGCCGCGGATGAGCGCAAACATGACGGCAATGCCCGTTGCGCCCGAGACAAAGTTCTGCACGTTCATCACGAGCATCTGCGAAAGGTAGCTCGCCTGCGTCTCGCCCGAATACGCCTGCCAGTTGGTGTTGGTCACGAAACTTGCAACCGTATTAAAAGCGAGGTGCCAGCTCATTCCCTTGATGCCCTGCGGGTTGAGCCACAGAACTTGCTGCAACATGAGGATGGCAAAGCCGAGCACCAGCCCGATGCCGCTGAACGCGAGCACGCTCAAGGCGTACTTTTTCGCGCTCATCTCCTCCTTCGGATCGACTCCGAACGCCCTGTACAGGGCTCCTTCCAGGACGCCCGGTCCCGTTTGTTTGCGTGCAAAGATGCGCTCTCCCCTGTACAACTTGTAGAAGGCGCGCCCAAACAGCAGCGCGCTTCCCACAAAGATGAGAAAGAAGGCGACATCTTGCAGCGTGGCGAAGATCACTGACTCCGTCATACCGTTTCTGCCTCCATAAACTTGATTTGCATAAGAATACCTCTTACCCGTTTGGCGCGGGCATTAAAGTTTGTCGCTCTTGAACAGCATAAAAAACAAATATCCAAGCAGCCCCACCGCAATGATGCCGCCCGCAATGGATAGCGCCGTCAACATACCTTACTCCTCCGTCATTTATTTTGCAGGCGCTCCAGCCCCCACGCAATGCTCCCCGCGCCCTTGTACCAAACGTCGGAAACGCGGTCGAGATTTTCGCACGGGGCGGAAAACGTCTGATCGATATAGTAAGAAACGCGGTAAAAGCGGGACGCCTTCAACCTGTCCCCCTCCAGCTCGTAGGAGATGGCGAGCAGGTTATACGCCTCGGCGCACTCCATGTCCTTTGCCGCATACTCTTTGAGCAGCGCGCGGGCGGCGGAATACTCCCCCGCGCGAATGGCTTGGGCGGCGTCGAGCAGGATATGCCCGTACCCCTGCGCGCCCTGCACGGCGCACCTTGCGCTCTTTTGTGCCCCCACGAAGGGAACAGCCTTTGCAGCAGAAAGCATAACTCTTCCTCCTTTTTGCACTCTTATTTTACCGCGGCGCACGTTAAGCGCGCGTTGAGATTTCCCCCTTGCGCATTAAGAAAGTATAAAGAAACGCCCCGCAGCAGCGAGGCGCATGGTAAAATGGCGCTATTTTATCGAACGCTCCGCAATAGCGCAGCGCACACAAAAGAAAAACGCCCCGCAATAGCGAGGCGCTTTATTCAAAGTTTATTCATGCGGTAGCCCACCCACACGTCCGTGCGAATGAACTCCTGCGTGTAGGGATCCTTTTCGATCTTCCTGCGAATGCCCGCCATGAACACGCGCAGCCCCGCCGCGTCGTTGCCGCCCGTGCCCCACACCTTGGAGATGATAAAGTTGTGGGTGAGCGTCTTTCCCACGTTTTGCGCGAGCACGCACAACACCTTGTATTCGTAGTTGGTGAGGTGGATCTCCGTGCCGCTCAAATACACGCTGCGCGCCGCATAGTCGATGGTGAGCGCGCCGTTTTCAAAGCGGGAAGCCTGCTCGGTATGCGCGCTGTGGCGCAGCGCGGCGCGGATGCGCGCCATGAGTTCCGCCGTGGAGAAGGGCTTTTGCACGTAGTCGTTCACGCCCGCGTCCAGGCACTTGATCTTCTCCGCCTCGTCGCTTCTTGCGCTCACCACGATGATGGGCAGGTTCTCCGAATAGGCGCGAATGGCGTGCACCACGTTGATGCCGTCCATATCGGGCAGCCCGAGGTCGAGGATGATGAGGTCGACCACCCCCGTGGCGGCATAGTCGATGCCCGCGCGCGCGGTGGACACCCCCTTGATGCCATACCCCTCCTCGCGCAGGGAGATCTTCATGAGATTTTGTATTGCCTTGTCGTCTTCGATGACCAGAATTTCAGCCATTTTCTCGCTCCATGGGTAGAGTAAATTCAAAGGAAACGCAGCCCGGGGCGCTGCTTGCAGAGATCTTGCCCCCGTGCGCCGTGACGATGAGTTTGCAGATGGAGAGCCCCAGCCCGCCGCCGCTGTCCTTGGTGCTGTCGCCTCCCTTGTAGTACGCCTCGAACACGTGCGGAAGATCTGCCTCCGCGATGGGTTCGCCGTCGTTGGAGATGCGGAACACGGCGTTGCGCCCCGAGTCCCACACCTTGATGGTGATATTGCCGTCCTCCGCCGTGTACTTGACGGCGTTGCCCAAGATGTTCGTGAGCGTCTGCATGATGAGCGTTGCGTCCATGGGCACGAGCATGAGCTCGCTTGGCATATCGTAGTGCACGGTGCGCCCGCCCAAAACGCCGCGCATCTTGTTCACCGCCTGCGGAACGATCTCCTCGAGCGCCTCCGGCTTCTTCTTCACGGTGAGGTGCTCGCTGTCGATGCGGGAGAGGGAGAGCAGGTTTTCCACGAGGCGGATCGTCCAATCTGCCTTCTCCGTGATGTCCGTCAAGATCTCCCGCCTGTCCGCCTCGGAGAGCTTGCCCTCGCCCAGCAGCACCTCCGCGCCGTTCTTCATGGTGGTGAGCGGCGTGCGCAGATCGTGCGAAATACTGCGCAGGAGCATTGCCTTCATCTGCTCCTTCTCCGCCTCGCTCTTGAGCTTCGCCTTCTCCATGTTGAGGGCGTTCACCTGCTTGAGCCTGCGCTTGAGCTGATAGGTGACGGTGCTGATGCCCACGCCCACGATGAGCATGAGAATGAAGGTGACGATATACGAGCGGTCGATGAAGTGCAGCGTGTAGCGGGGCACGGTGAAGCAGAAGTTGTAGCCCAACACGCTCACCGCAGAGAGCAGCAGCGAATACACGTACCCGCTTGTGAACACCGCGCACAGCAGGATGCCCAGCACGTAGATGATGAGGAAGTTGAGATCGTTGATGCGCAGGCTGTCGAGCAGATAGCAGATGCCCGTGCACACGAAGAAGATGCCCGCCGTAACGAGCGCTTGCAGCGCGATGCGCTTGAGCTTGCGATTGCGTTCCCTTGCGTCCATGCCTTCCTCCTTTCGCATTCTCGGCGCTATTGTAGCACAGTTGCCCGCAAAAATCAAACCAAAATGCAAACTTTGCGCGCCCCTTCCCGCGCATTTTGCAAACTGCCTCCCCCGCCCTTCAATTTGCTGCAAAAAGAATGGGCGCGGCTGCAATGCAGCCGCGCCCGCGCGGATCAACTCCACTTATTCTTCTTGTTCGCCCTCTTCCGCTTCGGGAGCAGTGGGCTGCGCCTCTTCCTCCGTTGCCTCTGCCTCAGCCGCAGCTGCTTCCAACTGCTTCTGCTGGCGGCGGGCACGGCGCTGCTCGCGGCGGCGCTCCTTGGCAGCCTCGATGTCCTTGCCGATCTGCTCAATGGAGAGATCGACCATCGTGAATGCCGTTTTGAGATCTTCCTCCTCGCGGAGAACGAGCTCGGTCGCGCGCACCTTGAGTTTCGCCTGCGAACTTGCGTTCCTGCGGAAGTCCTTGAGCATCTCATTCTCGAGAATGAAGAGCGCAACGGGCAATCCGCGGCGGACGGAGAGTTTGACGACCTGCTTGCTGCCCAGCTTGATGCAGATGCCGCTGGAGAGCTTGACTTCGTTCGTCCCCTCCTTGGAGAGTGCGTAATCCTTTACCTTGTTGAAGAGTTCGCGCGAGGGTTCGTCCAGCGTGATATACGCTTCGCCGAAGGAGCGAACGTTTGCCGCGATGACAACGCGTTCCTTGTCGCCCAAGTCCTCTTCCTCTTCGGAAGGCTGCTCGGGCTCTTCTGCGGGCGCCTCTTCTGCTGCGGGCTCCTCGACCACTTCTTCAACGGGCTCTTCCTTAACTTCTTCCTTGACGACTTCCGTCACAACGGGGATCGCCTTGCTCGCTTCCGCCGCTTCCGAAGCAGCGTCTGCCGCGCTCTTGCTTGCCTCTGCCGCATCCTTGCTCGCTTCCGCTGCGTCCTCGGCTGCTTCCGCCGCCTCCGATGCCGCCTTGCTCGCCTTGCGCCCCGTAACGAGGATGGCGATGAAGGCGATCACGAGCACGCCCAGCACAACGCCGAGCAGGACATAGACGAGCGTGAGGTCGGGCGAGTTGCCCTGCGCCGCCTCAACGGAGGCGACCTGTGCACGGAAGGTGGAGACCGCCGTGTTCACGTCTGCCACGGTGAGTGCGCTGTCGATCGCGGAGAGCGCCTCGTTGTAGTAGCGAAGGATGAGCTTCGCGTTCTTCTCGCTGTACGCCTCGAGCAGCTTCGCGTAGACGTCGCCCTCTTCCGTCTCGGGCGTGTAGGCGAGCGCGTCTGCGCGCAGCACCTGCACTCCGTCGTTGGCGACGAGGTTCCCGACCAGGCTGTTGACGTAATTGATGAGCCAAGCCTCCATGTCGGCGATCGCCTCCTCCTTCTCAGCCTCGACGACTGCGGAGTTGGTCAGCCCCGACTTGATGGTGTCGACCACCGTCTTGATCGCGCTCAGCTGCTCAGCGAGTTCGCTTACAGCGTTCGTCACGTCCGTCGTCGTTGCCAGATCGTCCATTGCCGCCAGCTTGCCGTCCAGCGCGTTGACCTTCTCGAGGATGGATGCAACGTTTGCGATGGCAGCCGTGATGGAAGGCGCAAGCGCCGTCTTGGTTTCGTTGAGCAGCGCACCCGTGAGCTGATCGAGCGCAGCGTTCGCGCTTTCGAGATCGCTTGCAAGCCCGTTCAGCTTGGAAGTCGTATCTACCGTCCAGGTGTCGAGCGTTGTCTTGATCGCATCGACCACGCCCTTTACGCCTGCAACTGCCTCTGTAAGTCCTGCAATGCCGCTCGTATCCAGCTTGTCGACCTGTGTCTTGACTGCGTTGAGCTGCGTCTTGATTGCCGCAAGCCCGTTCGTCCCGTCATTGAGCAGCGTGTCGAGTGCCGTTACTGCGGTACTCACCTTGCCAAGCTCGGTGTCGAAGTGCTTCTTGAATTCACCGATGATTTCTGCCGTCTTGTTGTTGATGTCTGTGATCGCCTTATCGAGTTCGCTGTCCGTGTGACCATTTACGGCATCCTTCGCACTCGTGATCGCCGATTGAACGCTGGCAAGCAGCTTGGTGAAGGCATTGCTCTCGCCCTCCGTCACAAGCGCCGTCTTAAGAGCATCCATGTCGCTCTGAAGCGTTGTCAGCGCGCCCGTGATGGCAAGCTCAGCAGCATCAATGTTCTCGTTCACGCCCGTGATCGCAGTGAGCACATCATCCGTGATGCGGTCGTCCAGATCAGCGATCGCATCCGTTGCAGCCTTCTTCGCGTCAGCCACAGCCGCCACGATTGCCTCAAGCCCGTTCGTCCCGTCATTGAGCAGCGTGCTGAGATCCGTTACTGCGTCGTCCAGCGCCTCGAATTTGCCCTCCAGCATGGTGGTGAACTCACCCTCAAGGTAGGTAATGATGTTCGTCTCCGCCGTCGAAGCCGCGGTCTCTGCCGCCTTGATCGCCGTGATCACGTCAGTGGAAATGTAGGTCTTCAGGTTGCCGATCTCGGTCACCGCATTATCAGCCGAAGCCTTCGCATTGCCCACCGCCGTCTTGATTGCCTCAAGTCCGTTCGTCTTGTCTGCAAGTGCCTCTTCCACCGCCGCGACCGTATCGTTGAGCGTCTCGAGCTTGGTGTCGAGCAACTTGCCAACTTCAGTCGTGATATACTTCTTGAGGTTCGACTCTGTCGCGGCGATCGCGCTCTCGATCGCACTCTGCGCAGTCTCGAGTTCCTCCGAGGTGGCCGCTTTGTCAACGACTGCATCGACAACGGCGATCGCGTCAAGGATATCCTGCTTCATGCTCGCGAGGTAGCCAGTCGTGTCGTCGAGGAGCGCCTCATTGAGTGCGTCGATCTTGGCGAGCACGCCATTCTCATCGTCCTCGAGATCGTCGATGATCGTCTTGATGTCTGCGCGGTAAGCGCGGATATCGTTGATTTCCTTGAGCGCATTCTCGGCGTAGAAGTCGACTTCCGTCTTGCTCGTTGCCGCGTTGATGGCGTAGTAGGTGGCAGTGGGAACGACAACTTCTGCAAGCTCCTCCGTCCCGGCAGCTGCATTCTGGATCTCGGCGATCTTCTCCGCCTTGTACGCTGCAAGATCCTTTGCAACGGCTGCGACGTATGTATCGACCGCATCCAGCGCCGCGGTACGAGCGAACGCGATCGCGCTGCGGCTGTTCGCTTCCATGATGGCGTCGAACGCTGCGAGCAGCGCCTGTGCCTCCGTTGCCGCGCTTGCGGGAGCGCTGAGTTCGCTCCACACCACGCCCTGCGTAGCCGCGTAGCTGCGAACCTGCGCCTGTGCGTCAAGCTGCGCGAGCTTGATCTCTGCGGAAGGAACGAACACGCCGTTCACTTCCTCCATTGCGTAAACTTCGTTCACGCATTCCACTGCGGGCTTGACCGTGTAGCTGCCGCCCGTGATGAAGCCTTCCACATTTTCGGAAGCAACTTCGCCCTCGAACGTGCCGCCTGCAAGCGCTGTCTCAACGCCCTCGGTGACTGCGTCCTGAAGGTCTGCTTCGTAGAACGCCTTGCCGTTTGCGCCCGTTGCCGTGAACGTGCCGCCCTCGATGGTGACGGAGATGGGCAGGTTGGTCGTGTGCTGCGACACACCAACTGCAACACCCCTGAACGTGTTGCCGTCGCCGTCCGCCTTCTCGCTGAAGTCTGCCGTTGCGGTAACGCTGACCGCATCGCCCTCGATCGTGAGGTTGCCCGCGCGCATCTCGATGCCCGTTTCGCCCTCGAAGGACGCTTCGCCCGAGATGGTGAGGTAACCGTACTGAGGATGATAGATGGCAAGTCCGCCTTCGTTGGTGGTCTTATACGTACCGCCCGAAATGTTGATGACCGTGCCGTGATTTTCTTCGTTGCCGCATACCGCAATATCCGCTGCCGCGACG
>CALVTZ010000002.1 GCA_944363255.1 uncultured Clostridia bacterium | reverse complement strand
CCTGCGACTAAACGTACAGCGTGCAGTGGGAGGCGTCAATCCCGCACGCGAGGTAGAGCGCGGCGAGCTCCAGCGTTCTCCTGCGCAGCTCGGCGGGATCCTGGCGCACGGTGATGGCGTGCATATTTGCGATGGCGAAAAAGCAGTCGTATTCGTCCTGCAGCCTCACCCAATTGCGAATGGCACCCGTGTAGTTGCCGATGGTGAGGTTTCCGCTCGGTTGTGCAGCGGAATAGAGTACTTTTTTCGTTTGAACGTCTTCCATAACCTGTCTCTTTCCCAAAAATATAGAATATTACCAATCAAGTATAGCATATTCCAACGGGAATTGCAAGAATCGAGCGCCGCCCGCAGGAAAAATTGTTGTGAAGTCCGCCACCCCCCTTTCACAATCAACTGAAAACGCGACAAAATATAAAAGGAAAGCCTTGCCTTTTCTTTGCGCGCGTGCTATACTTGCCCCGTAAGTTGACAGAACAATACAACGACTTCGGAGGATTTTATGAAAAAGAAGGTATTGGGTGCGATCTTAGTTCTTACGATGGCGCTGTGCTGCGCCTTCGGGCTTGCGGCGTGCAGGGAGAAGAACGATCCCCCCAAGGCGGAGTGGACGGTGGAGTCCGTGTATGCGCATGCGCAATCGCTGGGCTATGCGGGCACGCTGGAGGAGTTCCTCGCGCAGATCCAGGGCGCGGACGGCGTGGGCATTCAAACCGTGTCCATCGATCAATACGGAAATCTCATCGTTACCTTGTCCAACGGACAGAGCGTCAACTGCGGAAAAGTCACGGGCGCAGATGGTGCGGACGGCGTGGGCGTGAAGTCCGCCACCATTGACGAGCGCGGACACCTCATCGTCACGCTCACCAACGATCAGACCATCGACTGTGGAAAGGTCACGGGCGCACCCGGGCAGAACGGACAGGACGGACAGGACGGACAGGACGGTGCGGACGGCGTAGGCGTGAAGTTCGTTTCCATTGACGAGCGCGGACACCTCATCGTCACGCTCACCAACAACGAGACCATCGACTGCGGCAACGTGCGCGAGGAGACGGTGGAGCAAGAGGAGCACCCCTACCTTGTCATTTCGCACGGCAGCGTCGTGGGTGTGACGGCGGCGGGCAGGCAGCAGACCTCCCTCACCGTACCCGATACATTTGGCGGCGAAGCGATCACGCACATTGCCCCCTACGCGCTTGCCGACCTGCGCAAGCTAAAGACGCTCGTCATTGCAGACGGCATCACGGATATTGGGAAGTATGCACTCTCCGGTTGCTGGGCGCTTGAAAGCCTCACCGTCCCCTTTGTCGGTGCAAATATCGACCAGGTCGGCCCTACACAGCTCTCCTATCTCTTTGGCGATCTGTCTGCCAATGACATTATCATTCCCCCCACGCTTTCAAACGTCGCGGTCACGCAAGCGACCAGCATTGGTGAAAAAGCATTTGAGGCGTGCGATTCATTAACCTCTATTACGCTATCCGAACGCGTAACAAGCATTGGTGATTACGCATTCCAAGATTGCCCCATTGTGAATGCAACGATCCCCACCACCGCTATTTCCGCCATTCCAAAAAACGATCTTGAAAAGGTCGTATTCAATGGGGGATCCACATTGGATAATGCATTGAGTAATTGCAAAACGCTTAAATCCATCACCATTGCAAGCACCATAACGAATATTGAATCCTATGCGTTCAGTTCTTGTTCTCATCTAACCGAAGTGCATATCACAGACCTTGCCGCCTGGTGCAACATTTCGTTTGGCGGTTCTTCTTCAAACCCCCTATCTAACGGCGCGGCGCTCTACTTGAATGGACAAGTGATAACCGAGCTCACCATTCCAAGCTCCCTTTCGCAGATCAAAGACTGCGCATTTTACGGATGCACCTCGATCAGCTCTGTCACCATTCCGAACAGCGTGACCACCATTGGAAGTGGGGCGTTCTGGAATTGCTCCGCGCTTACCGCCGTCGCCATTGAAGAGGGCGTGACCGACCTCGGGGTTTCAGCATTTGCAAATTGCTCCACGCTCACTTCCATCACCATTCCGAACAGCGTGACCACCATTGGAAGTGATGCGTTTGAGAATTGCGACGCGCTCACCGCGATCACCATTCCGGACAGCGTGACCACCATTGGGAATTATGCATTCTCGGATTGCCGCGCGCTCACCATATATTGCGAGACGCCGCGCATACCGGGAGGATGGAACAGTTCTTGGTATGGCAGTTGTCCTGTCGTGTGGAATTGCCAATATACTGATGTGGCAACAGACAGCAATATCTATGTCGTGGTCGATTCCGTTCGATATGCCTTGGGTTGGGATACAGCAACAGTAGCTGAGCAGCCGATAAATATAGCCGGCGCAATCACAATCGCCGCAAACATAATGTACAAAGGTCAATCCTACCCCGTCACAACCATAAAAGATAGAGCTTTCTCCGAATGCAATGCGCTTATTAGCGTTTCTATCGGCGACAATATTACCACGATCGGGCAATATGCCTTTGACGATTGCACGGCGCTCAAATCCGTTGTTATTGGAAACGGCACGATGACGATCGAGCAATATGCATTTAATAATTGTGACAACCTTGAAACTGTAGTCATGGGGCGTAGCGTTTCTACGATTGAACAGTATGCATTCTACAGCTCCAACAAGATTACCACCGTATATTACTGCGGCACGAGGGCGGAGTGGAATGATATTTCCATTGGCTCTTACGGCAACTCTTACCTCACTTCTGCCACGCGGTACTACTACTCCGCAGAGCAGCCCGTGGACGAGGGCAACTATTGGCACTATGACGTGGACGGCAAGACGCCCGTGATCTGGAGCAAGGAGAGCGTATAACCCCGCTTCCCGCAACAAAAAAGCCGCGGCATTGCGCCGCGGCGTTCCCAAAAAACAAAACCCCGCTGCGGCGGGGTTTTATTATGCCGATCATACAAATTTGAGCACTTCGTCAAACATTTTGTCTGCAGCAGTCACCGTCTTAAAGCGCAGCGGCTTGTTGCGCAGCGCCTTCAGGTTCTCCGGCACCTTCATGGCGGTGAGCAGGTTGATGCGCTTGATGCCCTTGAAGCTGTCCTTTACGTCGTTGCCCGTGAGCGCGTACAACACGTCCTGCGGGAACTTGTACGGGCTCGCCGTGGAGATGACGACCATGGGGCGCTGTTCCGCCGCGGGATCCTCCTCCCGCTTCTTGCGGTAGCGCTCGGCAACGCTCATGGCGACGCCCGTGTGCGTATCCATGGGGTAGCCGTATTCGGTGAAGAACTCGTACATACAGTCCACGGTGTCGTCCTCGCTCGTGCAGCCCGCCACAAAGCTCTTGCGCATGAGTTTGAGCTCCTCTGCGCGCACGGAGTACTGCCCGTTCTTTGCAAGGCTCTCCATGCGCTCCTTGGTGAGCGCGCCGTCCCGCCCGCTCATCTCAAAGACGAGGCGTTCGAGGTTGGAGGAGACGAGGATATCCATGGAGGGAGACATCGTCTTGAAGAAGGGACGCTTGCTGTTGTAATTTCCCTCGCGGAAGAACTCCGTGAGGACGTTGTTCTTGTTGGAGGCGCACACCAGCGTGCCGATGGGCAGCCCCATTCGCTTGGCGTAGTAGCCTGCGAGAATGTTGCCGAAGTTGCCCGTGGGCACGGTGAAGTCCACCTTGTCGCCCAGCGCGATCTGCCCCGACGTGACGAGGTCGCAGTAGGCGGAGAAGTAGTAGGCGATCTGCGGCGCGAGCCTGCCGAAGTTGATGGAGTTTGCCGAGGAGAGCAGCACGCCCTTCTCTTTGAGCGCCCTGTGGCACTCCTCAGAGGAGAAGATCTTCTTCACCCCCGTCTGGCAGTCGTCGAAGTTGCCGCGCACGGCGACGACGTTGACGTTCTCCCCCTCCTGCGTGCGCATCTGCAATTCCTGCATCTTGGACACGCCGTCGCAGGGATAGAACACCATCACCTTTACGCCCTTTGCGTCGCGGAAGCCCTCGAGCGCCGCCTTGCCCGTGTCGCCGCTCGTTGCGGCGAGGATGAGGATGGTCTCGCGAATGCCCAGAATGTCGCACCCCTTGCGCAGGAGATAGGGCAAAACGGTGAGCGCCATATCCTTGAAGGCGCAGGTGGGGCCGTGGAAGAGTTCGAGCATGAACACGCCCTCGTCGATCTTGACAAGGGGCGCGGCGTCCTCGCCCTCAAAGCGGGAATATGCTTCGCGCAGGGCGGAGAGCAGCTCCTCCCTGTCGTATTCGTCGAGATATTTTGAAAGGACGAGCGCGGCGCGTTCGGGATAGTCCAGCCCGAGCATTCCCTCGAGTTCCTCACGCGAGAGCGTGGGAAAACTCTCCGGCACGAACAGTCCGCCGTCCGAGGCAAGCCCCTTCACGATCGCCTGCGCGCCCGTTACGCGCTCCCCTCCTCTTGTACTCACAAATTGCATATTTTTTCTCCTTGTACTCGAAAACGTCCCTTGGGACAAGGGACGCGTTCGTGTGAGTCATTTGCTATGAAAAATCGAGCTCAAAGATACTTCTTTGCGAAGTCGGGAAGCTCCTCTTCTGCACAGCTGCAGGTGATGTAGATGGTGAGGTCGCGCAGGGAAGCGACTTTCTCCAACATATAGAAGAGCTGCGCCATATCCTTAATGTTCTTGCCTGCGATGCGCGCAACGCCGTCCACGTACACGTACTCATTGTCGTACCCGCCTGCGATCGCGCCCTTGATGAAGCCGCAGAGTGCGTCCTCGCCCGCGACTGCATAGTCGGAGACGTCGATGAAGCGGATCTCACGCTTCAGATCGTACATATAACGCTTGGTATCGGTAATGAAAATCAAGTGCCCCTTTGCTGCGGAGACCGCCTCGTTTGCCGCGTCGATAATGCGCTTTGTCTTGCCGCTGCCCTTGGGGCCGCAAATGATTTTGATCATAAAGTCCTCCTTGACGCCGTATGGCGTTATTTCTCACTTCTTATTTCTATTCTATCAAGTTTTCCCGCGTTTTTCAAGGGTTTTCGTGAAAAAAGCCCAAAAATTATTCGAGACTCATGAGGAAGGCGTCGATGCGGTTCAAGCCTTCGAGCAGATCCTCCATGGAGAGGGAGTAGGAAATGCGCACGCAGTCGTCCGCGCCGAACGCCGCGCCGGGCACCACCGCCACCTTCGCCGCGTCCAAGAGCGCCTCCGAGAAGGACACCGAATCGGTGATCACCTTTTCGCCGAAGCGCTTGCCGTAGTTGTCGCTCACCACGAGCATGGCGTAGAACGCGCCCTCGGGAATGACGCAGTACGCGCCCTTCATCTCGGAGATGCGCTCGATCATGGCGAGCCTTCTGCGGGCAAAGCGCGCCACCATCTCCTCCACCGCCGCCTCGGGCGAGTTGAGCGCCTTGATGGTCGCATATTGGGCAACGGAGTTGGCGTTGCTCGTCGCGTGGCTCTGGAAGGAGTCGATCGCCTTGGCGATGGCGGGATGGGCGGCGAGATAGCCGATGCGCCAACCCGTCATGGCGTACGTCTTGCTCACGCCGTTTACCGTGATGGTGAGTTCCTTCATTCTGGGCGAGCACGCCGCCATGGAGAAGGGCTTCGTCTCGGTATAGACGAGCTTTTCGTAGATCTCATCGGAGAGCACGAAGATGTTCGCCTCCTCGCACACCTTGGCGAGCGCGCGCACTTCCGCCTCCGAATACACTGCGCCCGTGGGGTTGGAGGGCGAGTTGAAGATGAACATCTTCGTCTTGGGCGTGATCGCCGCCTTCAGCTCTTCGGGCGTGATCTTGAACCCCGTTTTCTTACTCGTATTCACATATACGGGCACGCCGCCGCACACCTTCACCGCCTCGGGATAGGTGAGCCAATAGGGTGCGGGGATGATGACTTCGTCTCCCTCTTCCAGGAGCGCGAAGCACACGTTGAAGATGGAGTGCTTTGCCCCGTTCGAGACAATGATCTGCGACGCCTCGTAGTCCAGCCCATTGTCGCGGCGGAACTTCTCTGCAATGGCGCGGCGCAGTTCCAACAGCCCCGAGGAGGGCGTGTATTTGGTCTTGCCCGCTTCCAGCGCCTCGATGCCTGCCTGCACGATGTGCGCGGGCGTGGGGAAGTCGGGTTCGCCCACACCAAAGGAGATGACGTTTTCCCCCGCCGCCTTCATCGCCTTTGCCTTGGCGCTGATCGCGAGCGTGAGGGAGGGCGCGATGCTTTTTACGCGCGCCGCAAGACGGTCTTCCATGTGTTCCATACGCTTTATTCCTCTTTAAAAAAATTTTTACGCGTTATCAGTCCTCTCCGCTGCCCGCGGCGAGCATCGCCTCGCGGTCTGCCCGTGCGAGCGCGTCGATCATCTCGTCGAGCTCGCCTGCAAGAAAGCCGTCCATGTCGAAGAGACTAAACCCGATGCGGTGATCGGTGATGCGGCTCTGCGGAAAGTTGTAGGTGCGGATGCGCTCGCTCCTGTCCCCCGTGCCCACGAGGGAGCGGCGGTTTTGCGCCTCCTTGTTGTCCGCCTGAGAGCGGTAGTGATCGTACAGCCGCGCTTTGAGCACGCGGAATGCCTTTTCCTTATTCTTGAGCTGACTGCGCTCGTCCTGGCAGGTGACGACGATGCCCGTCGGGAAGTGCGTGATGCGGATGGCGGTCTCCGTCTTGTTGACCTTCTGCCCGCCCGCACCCGACGAGCGGAAGAGATCGACGCGAATGTCCTTTTCGTCGATGTCCACTTCCACTTCCTCCGCCTCGGGAAGAACGGCGACCGTCGCCGTGGAGGTGTGGATGCGCCCCTGCGACTCCGTCTCGGGCACGCGCTGCACGCGGTGCACGCCGCTTTCGTATTTGAGGCGCTTGTACGCCCCCCTGCCGCCCACGTTGACGACGGCTTCCTTTACGCCGCCCAGCTCCGTTTCGCTGAGGTCGACCGTTTCAAAGGAAAAGCGGTGCTTTTCGCAATAGCTCATGTACATACGGTAGAGCACGGCGCCAAAGAGCGCCGCCTCCTCCCCGCCCGCGCCTGCGCGGATCTCCAAAACGCAGCCGCGCTCGTCGTTCTTGTCCTTGGGCAGGAGCAGCAGTTTGAGTTCGCGTTCGAGCGAATCCGCCCCTTCCTTGCAGGCATACCCCTCTTCGAGGAGCATGGCGCGCATCTCCCCGCTCTCCTTCTCCGCCTCCGCAAAGGCGGCTTCCGCCTCCTTGCAGCGCTTGCAGTAGGCGCGGTACTTTTCTACGATCTCCTCCGTCTCCGCGCGCTCCTTGCTGAGGCGGGCGTACCGCTCCACGTCCGAAAAAATTTCGGGCGAAGAGAGCTCCCGTTCCACCTCTTCAAAGCGGGCAACGACTGCCTCCAATTTGCGCAGCATACCTTAAAACCCGATCTTGACGACGCGCTCGATGCCCGCATAGTCCTTGGCGACCATGGCGTAGTCGAAGCGGGACGCCGCGCGGAAGATGCGAATGATCTCCTGCGCCTGATCCTCGCCGCATTCGAGGATGAGCAGCCCCCCGCGCACGAGGTAGCGCCCTGCCTTGGCAGCGATGGCACGGTAGAAGTCCAGCCCGTCCGCGCCGCCGTCGAGGGCGAGACGCGGTTCGAAGTCCTTGACTTCGCGCTGCAGCGAGTCGATCTCGCTGCTCTTGATATAGGGCGGGTTGGCGATGATGACGTCAAACCTGCCGCGCACGTTTTCGAAGAGGTCGCTCTTCAAAAAGATGACGTTTGCCTTGTTGATACGGGCATTCTCGCGCGCAAGTTCGAGCGCGTCCTCCGAGACGTCCGTTGCGGTGAGGGTGATCTCCTTGTCCTTGGCTGCCTCGGCTGCGAGCGCGACCGCGACCGCCCCGCTGCCCGTGCACAGTTCGAGCACGTTGTCGCCGTTTTTGATGGTGGCGAGCGCCTGGCGGACGAGCAGTTCCGTCTCCGGGCGGGGAATGAGCACGCGCTCATCCACCTTGATGGTGTAGTGCCCGTAGAACTCCGTCTCACCGAAGATATACCACAGCGGTCTGCCCGTCAAACGCTCTTCGAACACGTCGAGGATCTTTCTGCACTCCGAACACTTGATGACGCGATCCTCCCCCAGCGCGCTGCGCGGGATGTCGAGGATGAGGCTGACGATCCACTCCGCGTCCGACTCATCGATGTCCTTTTGCGCAAAGCTCTTTTTCATCATGGGCAGGAGCTTGGAGAGCTTGGTCTCCGTTGCGAACGTCTTTTCGGGCGAGTTGGGATCCATGTCCATGTCGTACGCCTTGTTGAAGGCGGTGATGGCGCATTCGATCATGTCGTCCGAGGGCTCCTTGGTGGTGAGCATCTGCAACAGGTACCCCGGCGCCTTAAAGGGCAATACGAGGGGGGAATTGGTGCGCGCGAGCAGCTTTAAGATCTCGTAAGAGACGCCCGCGACGATGGGCAGGCAGAGCAGCCTGATGACGAGCATGATGGCGCGGTTGAGCGCGCCGATGCCCGTATCCATGCCCGCCAGCCCCACGAGCAGCCAGCCCACGAGCGCAAAGACGAGAATGGAGATGATGAGCACGATGAAGATGAAGGTGGTGCCGCAGCGATCGTGCAGGCGGGAGTGTTTTTTCACGTTTTCCACCGTGAGCTCGTCGCCGTACTCAAAGCAGTTGATGGTCTTGTGTTCCGCCCCGTGATAGCGATAGGTCTCGCGCAGGGAGGGAAAGAGCAGGGTAAAGAGAATGTAAAGGATGAAGATGACGAGGCGGAAGCCCCCTTCGATGAGGTTGTAGTAGATGCTGCCCTGATCGCCGATGACGGGCGCAGCGTCCTGAATGGCGCCCGTGATGATGGCGGGCAAAAAGAGGAAGAGCCCCACCGCGAGCACGACGCCCAGCACGGTCGCAATGCCCGTGACGATGTCCGTGACGCTCACCTTGAACTTCTCCTCCATCCACTTGGAGAACTTGGTGGGCGCCTCGTCGTCCTCCCCGATGGCGACTTCCGAACTGCGCAAGAGGGTGCGCATCCCGTCTACAAGCGAGGACACGAAATTGACGACTCCCCGAATAAAGGGCAGCCGTGTCCACTTTTTTCTCTTTTCCGGCGGGGTGATCCGCTTTGCTTCCAGCTGGATCGTGCCGCTGTCATCGCGCACAGCGGTCGCCATGCCGCTCTTGCCGCGCATCATGACGCCCTGGATGACCGCCTGCCCGCCGATGTAGGTGCGGGAGGTCTTTTTTCTGCGGTGCTTTTTCTCACCGTCCGCGCGTTCTTTCATTTACACTTGCTCCGAAATTCGCTCTGTCGCGCTCGCGCGCGCATAGCAAAACAGCCTCCGCAAAAGGCGAGGCTGCGTGCGATTAGATGCCGTATCTTTTCTTGAACTTGTCGACGCGGCCGCCCGTATCTACGAGCTTCTGTCTGCCCGTAAAGAACGGATGGCACTTGCTGCAGATATCGACCTTGAGCACGTCCACGTCCTTCGTGGTGCCCGTACGGAAGGTCTCGCCGCAGGCGCAAACGACTTGGACTTCATGGTACTTAGGATGAACGCCCTGCTTCATTATTGTCACCTCTTCTTGGAAATTTTCAAAAAATACAACGCTATTATACCCGTTTTTCCCCCGTTCGTCAACTGATTTTGAAAGGCAAACACAATAATTTCCCGCCGCGCCCTATTTTTTTGTGCGCCCGAACGGGGGGCTGCACGCCCGAAAAATCGCAAGGACGGCAAAATCAGTTGCAAAAAAGCGTGCGCTGCGGTATAATATGTGTGAGAAAGACGGAAATTGTTCGAAAGGAGAGGTTATGAACGTTTGGACACTCACCGCCGCCCAGAGATTGGAGCGAACGGAGGCGCCGCTTCCCGCAGCAAGCGAGGGCAAGATCCGCGTGCGCGTGACCAAGGTGATGATCGGCGGGGCGGACTACGAGCTGTGCGCGGGGCTCATCAAGGGCAAGTACCCCATCGTCCCCGGCAGATTCGCCATCGGGCTCGTCTCCGATGAGAGCGGCGGCGCGCTCTTCCCCAAGAACACGCGCGTGCTGTTGCACGCCTTTTGCCCTGCGCCCGACACGGGCACGGCGAAGAAGGACTTCGCGGCGGAGGAAGTGGAGATCCGCGGGCTCACCTGCGACGGGTACTTGCAGGACTTCGTGCTCGTCTCCCCCGACGAAATGACGCCCCTGCCCGACTCCATCTCGGACAGCGACGCGCTCATCGTGCATCACCTCGCCCTTGCAAAGGCGGCTGCCGACAAGCTCAAGGCGATGAAGGGCAGCCACATTGCCGTGGTGGGCGGCGACCGCCTCGGCATTCTTTTGAGCCTGCTGCTCATCTATCAGCAGAGCGCCCCCATCCTCATCGACAAGCGCCCCGAGCGGTTGGAATTTGCGCGCAAGTGCGGCATCTACTACACCCTGCCCGCGGACGACGCGCTCATCGACGGCGTTGCCGCCATCACGGGCGGAAGAATGGCGGAGGGCGCAGCGTATATCATCAATTCGGACGGAAACGACACCTCCCTGCCCTTCCGCGTATGCGCGATCGGCTCCTCCGTGGTGCTGTGCGGCATCAACCGCAACCCCGTCGTCTTTGACTTTGAGCGCGCCATCAAGCGCGAGATCGCCGTGTACGGCGTATCCAACGCCTCCGACTATCTGGAGACGGCGATCAACCTCATCGCGAACAAGGCGATCGATCTGAGCGCCATGCGCTTTTGTAATCACGACATCTCCGAACTCGAAGCGGTGCTCGCAAAGTATGCCGCGGGCGACGACTACGATTTCAGCGACGTGACCATCCTCAACCTCGTATAACGTTGCAGCGCGCCCCGCGGCGCGCTGTTTCCCCCTCTCGCGCTGCGCCCTGCGGCGCATTCGTCCCCTTTGCCCAACGAACGCACCTTTTAGAGAATACGTATGATCAAATTTATTGCATCCGATCTGGACGGGACTCTGCTCAAAGAGGACCGCACGCTGCCCGAGGAGATCTTCCCGCTGGTGGAAGAACTGCACGACCGCGGCGTCCTGTTTGCCCCCGCGAGCGGGCGGCAATACGCCAACCTCAAACAGCTGTTTGCCCCCGTTGCAGACAAGGTGCTGTTCATCTGTGAGAACGGCGCGCTCGTAAAGTACCGCGGGGAGACCTTGCATCTTCGCCCCATCAAGGACTTGTACCTGCGCGACGCGCTCGAGGAGATCCGCGCGCTGCCCCACCTCTTTCCCATGCTGTGCGGGGAGAACTGCGCCTACATTGAAAATTCCGAGCAGCCCTTTTACCGCTATTCCATGCAGTCGTACACCAACTGCATGAAGGTGGACGATCTGAACGAGGTCATCGGCAGGGAGGACATCTGCAAGATCGCGGTGTACGACGAGATCGCCGCCGCCGAAAACTGCATCAAGGTGTTGCCCCAGCGCCTGCCCCACCTGCGCACCATCCTCTCAGGCTTCGACTGGTGCGACGTCTCCGCCCCCGATTCGGACAAGGGGGAGGCGATCCGCGTGGTGCGGGAGGTGTTCGGCTTCAAGAAGGAGGAGTGCGTTGCCTTTGGCGACCACATGAACGACTATGAGATGCTGGTGGAGTGCGGCAGGCACTATGTTCCCGAAAACGCATACCCGCCCCTGAAAAAGCTCATCGGCCGCACGATGCCCTCCAATGCCGAAGGGGGCGTGCTCATCAAAATACGCGAACTATTGAAAGAACAGGAGGAAGGGATATGAAACTCGTCATCGCATCGGACATTCACGGCTCGACCTATTACTGCGCCCTGCTCAAACAGCGCTTTTTGGAGGAGGGCGCGGACAAGCTGCTCCTCCTTGGCGACCTGCTCTACCACGGCGCGCGCAACGCCCTGCCCGAGGACTATTCCACGGTGGAGACGGCAGCCATTCTCAACAGCCTCAAAGATCGCATCCTGTGCGTGCGCGGCAACTGCGACAGCGACGTGGACACCCTCGTGCTCGAATTTCCCATCACGGCAAGCTACGCCTTCTTCCCCGTGGGCAGCCGCACGGCGATCGCAACGCACGGGCACTTTATGCCCGCCGCCCTCAAAAAGGGGGATATCCTCTTCAACGGGCACTTCCACGTGCCCAAGCTCGAGGAGCGGGAAAACTACACGTACGTGAACTGCGGCTCGGTGTCCATTCCCAAGGAAAACTCCCCCCACGCCTACCTCGTTCTGGAGGGGGACACGCTCACGTGGAAGGACGTGGAGACGGGCGTCCCCTTTATGACGGCGCAGCTGTAAGAATTTGAAAAAGGGGGCGGAAAAATTTATTTAAGCCCTTGACTTTTTTGATAAACGCGTGTACAATGGTGACAGAATCTAAAAAAGGAGTTCTGTTATGGATAAGTGGTTTCACAAACAAAGCAAACTCGTGCAGGCGATCCTGCTTCTCATCCCCGTCGTCAACTGGTTCGTCGAGGTCTTCGTGAGATGGTCGGCATTCCTGAAGAAGGGCGGCGCGGTGCGCCTCATCGTCTGCATCATCGTCACCCTCCCCACCGGTGTCGTCCTCGGTTGGTTGGACGCGATCTGGACGCTGCTGTTCAACAAACTTCTTCTCGAATAAAGAACAAAACGGCAAAAGAGCTGTCCCGGGCGGACAGCTCTTTTTTTGCGCGCTTTGGGCGCGTTTTTTGCTTTCGTATGCTCAAATGAGGTCAAACGCGATGGCGGTGATGTCGTCGTCGAAGGTGCCGCAGAACTCGGTGAGCGCCGCCTTCAACCGCTCGATGAAGCGCTCGGCATTCTCCGAGCGGCTGAGCACCGCCTCCACGCGCTCGAGGGAGAACATCTCCCCCTTTTGGTTGCGGCTCTCGGTGACGCCGTCGGTGAGCAGCACGAGGATATCCCCCTTGCGGTACCCGATGCGGCGATCTTCATAGCGGAATTCGGGGATCCAATTGGAGATGGGCGGGGCGTTCATCACGATCTCGTCGATGCCCTGGAAGCTCTTGACGAGCAGGGGGGCGTTGTGCCCCGCGACGCAGTAGCAGATCTCCTTCTTTTCGCGGTCGATGCGCACGGCGGCAGCCGTCACGTAGGACTGCTCGTCCAAATTCAGCTCCTGGAACTTGGCGTTCAGCCCGATGAGGGCGCGCGCGGGGGAGACTTCGCTCCTGTCCCATCCCGCCTTGACGAAGGCGGAGAGCATTCCCGCCGAGATGCCCTTGCCCGAGACGTCTGCAAGGAAGCCCATCGTCTCCCCCTCCGTCTCGTACACGTCGGGCAGGTCGCCGCCGATCTCGCGGCAGGGGATATACATGAAGGAGTAGGGCGTGCCCTCCCGCCCCTTTGCCGCGGGCAGAAGGCGCTGCTGGATGCTCTGCGCAGAGTACATTTCCCGCGCGATCTCCGTCTCGTACGCGCCGTCCAGAATGCCCAGATACAGCTTGCCCAAGGGGGTGACTTTGATGCGGAAGGAGAGCGTGCCCTCCTCCCCGCTGCGCAGGATGAGCTTGCGGAAGGCGGTGCCGTCGCCCGCGCGCGCGTCGAGGAAGGTGCCGCGGAAGGTACAGTACGCGCAGCGCACCCCCTTGCCGCACTCCCCCTCCCGCTCGCCGCAGGAGATGACCTCGCGCAGGCTCCCCTTCGGCCGCTGCGAACGGAAGAGCACGCGGAAGGCGTGGTTGGTATAGCGCACCCTGAGCGCCCCGTCCAGCACGATGGCTGCGGTGGGGATGCTGTCAAGGATGCGTTTATAGAGATTCGCCATGTTCGCCTCGATAGATGTTTACCCCGCCCGCCACGAGCGTTGCGGAGAGCGTTTTGCAGGGGAAGAGTTCGCCGTCGTATTGGGCATAACCCTCCTCCGCGGGCTGAATGACCGCCTCGCTGCACAGAATGTGGCGGGTGATGGGACGGGTGAGCAGCTTCCCGCGCATGAGGCGGAGCAGCTCGAAGAGCAGTTTGCTGCGCTTGGGGCAGTCCACGACCACGAGATCCATGAGCCCGTCGTCGATCTTCGCCGCGGGGCAGAGCGGGATGCCCCCGCCCAGCTGCCGCCCGTTGCAGAGGGCTGCGATCATGGCGCGCACCGTGCGCGTTTCGCCGTTCACCGTGTAGCTGATCTGCGTGCCGCGGTAGCGGAAGAGGGAGGAGAGCAGCGCGCGGAAGTACCTGCCGCGCCCCTTGCCCCGCCCCTTGGCGCACCGTTCGAGAATGTCTACGTCCATGCCCAGCCCCGCAATGTTGATGCTGCGCCTGCCGTCTGCAAAGTCGATATAGTCCGTGGGCAGCGTCTCGCCCGCGAGAATGAGCTCCACCGCCTTCTCCCCCACGGGAATGCGGGCTGCCTCTGCAAAGTCGTTGCCCGTGCCTGCGGGAATGAGCCCCACGCGGCACAGCTCGGGGTGCACCAGCCCCGTCAACACCTCGTTGAGGGTGCCGTCGCCGCCGAAGGCAACGATGTCGCGCTCGCCCGACTCGGAGAGCGCGCGGGCAAATTCGGGAATGGCGCCCTTTTGCTGGGAACGCAGCACGCGATAGGGAACTTCTGCCTCCTGAAAGCGCCGTTCCACCCGTTCGAGCAGCCGCTCCCCGCCGCCCAAGAGCGCGTTTGGATTTACGATCACGTTCAACATACCCTTCTCCGAATGTGCAAAGTAATCAATTTTCCCATCTATTATACAATATCTTTTCGTGAATTGCAATTTCTTTTGAAATCTGTTATACTTGTTTTCGGAAAAAAATTGTCAAGGAGGCGGGCATGGAGCAGCTTCTTCCCCAACAACTCAAGGCGCTTGCCGCGGCGTGCCCCGCGCCCCTGTACCTCGTGGGCGGCTTCGTGCGCGACTTTTTGCGCCAAAAGGTGGCACCCATGCCCGACTTCGACCTCGCCTCCCCCCTTTCGGAGGAGGAATTTATCGCCGTTGCCCAAGGGCTGGGCTTTTGCGTTTTGTCCGTTTTTCGCGGCATGGGTACGGTCAAGCTCAAGGACGGGCAGGGCACGGGCTATGAATTTACCCGCTTCCGCACCGACCTTTACGAGCGCGGGATGCACGCCCCCACCGCCGTCGCCTTTACGACGGACATCGAAGTGGACGCCCGCCGCCGCGACTTTTGCGCCAACGCCGTGTACTACGACATTGCGGCGGGGCGCTTTGTCGATCCCCTTGGCGGCATACAGGACATTCGCCGCGGCGTGCTGCGCACGGTGGACGACGCGAACAAGGTGTTCGGCGAGGACGGGCTGCGCCTCATGCGCCTTGCGCGGCAGACGGCGGAGACGGGCTTTTCCCCCGACGAGGCGTGCCTTGCAGGGGCGAGGGCGAACGCCGCGCTCATTCGCGACATCGTGCCCGAGCGCGTCTTTCACGAACTCGACCTGCTGCTGCACGCGGACGAAAAGGGCGGCGAGCCCTATCGCGGGCTGTGCATCTTGCGCGAGAGCACGGTGCTTGCGCATATCATGCCCGAATTGTGGGCGGGAAACGGAATGCCCCAGCGCAGCGACTTTCACAACTACGACGTGCTCGAACACTCCTTCCGCTGCGTGAAATACGCCGCCCCCGCCATTCGCTTTGCCGCCCTGCTGCACGATGTGGGCAAGCCCCTCTGCCAGCTGCGCGACGGCAACGTGTACGCACACGCCGAGGAGGGCGCGCGCCTCGCGCGCGACGTGCTCACCCGCCTCAAGGCGCCCAAGAAGCTGATCGCCGAGACGGAGACGCTCACCCGCCTGCACATTCGCCTTGCCGTGATGACCAGGGAGCAAAAGCTGCGGCGCATGAGCGTGGAATACGCCCCCCTGCTGCCCGCCCTTCTCGCCCTCTTCCAGGCAGATCACTCCGCCTGCAAGGACGACCTCGCTCCCTCCCCCGCGGTGGTGCGCTGGCAGGCGCTGCTTGCCAAGATGAAAGCGGAGGGCGCGCCCCGCACCCTGAAGGAGCTGAAGGTGGACGGCAACGCGCTGCAACGGGCGGGCGTTCCCCCGAGGCGCACGGGAGAGGCGCTGCACGCCCTGCTCCTGTACGCCGCCGAGGACGGCGCGCGCAACTGCGAAAAGAAGCTGCTTGCCCGCGCGAAAAAATACTTTACCGACCAAGGAGAAAGAACGCCATGACAGAACTCATCCTCATCATTCTCTGCGCCCTCATGAGCGCGGCATCCCTCATCCTCTCCATCGCCCTCTTCCTGCGCAGTAAGCGCGAAAACGCCCCCACGGAGGCGCTGCGCCGCATCGAGGAAAAGACGGTGGCGGCGGGCAACCTCACCGACTACACCCTGCGCGCCACGGAGAACCTCTCGCGCATGACGGAGGCGCGCCTCAACAACATTCAAAACCGCCTCAACGAGGACATCAAGTATATCATCGACAGCAACGCGCAAAATCTGGAGCGCATCCGCCGCACGGTGGACGACAAGCTCACCGCCTCGCTGGACGGCAAGCTCTCCGAAAGCTACGCGCGCATCAGCGAACGGCTGGAAAAGATGTACGAGAGCGTGGGACAGATGAAGAGCCTCACCGCCAACGTTGCCGACATCAAGCGGGTGTTTTCCAACGTCAAGCTGCGCGGCACGTGGGGGGAGGCGCAGCTGGAGACGCTGCTCGATCAGATGCTCGCGCCCGAACAGTACGAGCGCAGCGTCAAGCTCAACCCACTCGACTCCACGCTGGTGGACTTTGCGGTGTTCCTGCCCGCCCGCGACGGGGAGAGCGTGCTGCTGCCCATCGACAGCAAGTTCCCCGTGGAGGAATTCGAACGGCTGTGTGCGGCGAGCGAGGCGGGAGACAAGGAAGGCGAGGAGCGCGCCCGCAAGAGTTTGGAGCGCGCCTTAAAGACGCAGGCGGATTCCATTGCCAAAAAGTATATCCTGCCCCCTGCGACCACCGACTTCGCCCTCATGTACCTGCCCAGCGAGGGGCTGTATGCGGAGGCGCTCAAGACGGCGGGGCTGAGCGACTACTTGCAGGCGCGCCGCATCATCGCCTGCGGTCCCTCCACCACCGCCGCGCTGCTCTCCGTGCTGCAGACGGGCTTCCGCACGGCGGCGATCGAGCGCAGGAGCGGGGAGCTCAGGCAGATGCTGGAGGTGTTCCGCGCGGACTTCCTCAAATTTGCAGAGGCGCTGGAAAAGACGCGGCGCAAGCTGCAGGAGGCGCAGGACAGCGTGGAGAGCGCGGAAAAGCGCACGAATATCATCGGGCGCAAGCTCGACTCCTTCCAAATGTTGGAAGGCGGCGCAGATGACGAGGAGCGCCCGTAAATTTCTTGCTTTTTTGCGCGATTCATACTATAATATAACCATGAGACTTACTAAGACGACGAATGCCGCACATCTGGCGCGACTCGACCGCCCCATGCCCGCGTTTTCCCAGCCCGTGAAGGTGCAGGGAGGCACGCGCAGCAGCGCGGAGAATATGCTGCTCGTGCAAAGCGGCGGAAGATTCAAACTGTTTACGGACGGCTGCGACCTTGTGAAGATCGTGCGCGGAAGCGGACACTTCAAGTGGGCGCGCGGCGAGACCGCCTTTTGCGAGGGGGAGGTGTTCCTGCTCGAACAGGTGGGCGAATACGAATTAAACGGCGCGTGCGACGCGCTGATCATCAGGGAGTGAATCATGGAAGAATTTGATCCCCAACAGCAACAGGCGGGAGGATCCCCCAAAAAACATAAACTGACGCGCAGGGAGAAGAAGGAGCGCTATCGCGCGCAGCAGGCATACGAAAAGCAGCTCGTGGAGGAGGGCAAGCTCTCCCCCCGCGTGAAGTATATGCCGCGCAGCATCTTCTGGAATATCCTTGCCGTTTGCCTCGCCTTTTTCCTGGGCATTGCCGCGACGATCGGCGGGCTCCTTGGCTTTGGGCTGTACACGGCGAACAACACCCCCGTCAAAGACCTGCTCGGCACGGTGGGCGTGGACTACGATAAGTATGTGGAGGAAGAGTATGCCAACATGAGCATCCTCGACCTCGCGCAGGAGATCTCGGGCGACCTCTCGGGCGGCACCCCCCTCTCCCTGTCCACCTTTGCCAAGTACTCCCCCTTCGTGCGCGAACAGGTGGATACGCTTGCAAAGAGCGTTGCGGACGTGGGCGTGTACCTCAACGTGGACGAGCTGATGGCGCAGCCCTTCACCCAACTCGGCAGCTATTTCAGCGAGAGCGTCATTCCCGCCATCGAGCCGGGCGCGGTGCTCAAACTCACCCCCCAATCCGATCCCATGATGATCGCCCTGTGCTACGGCAAGGAGGGCGTGGACTACAAGATCGAAGGGGAGAAGATCGTGCCCCTTGAGAGCTCGGAAAAGTACCCCATCACGGTGGAACAGCTGCGCGACGACGCAACGGGCGCCATCCTCTCCATGGAGCTGGGCACGCTGCTCAAGGCGGACGCCTCCTCCGATCCCCTCTTCCTCGCCATGTGCTACGGCGAAGAGGGCGTGGACTACAAGATCGAAAACGGCGCCATCGTCCAGATCGAGGGCGGCAAGGCGCCCACTACGCTCGACGATCTCATGAGCAACGGCAGCGGCGTGGTGAGCGAGCTCACCGTGGAGGCGGTGTTCTCCGTGAGCGCGCAGTCGGACGAAGCGCTGCGCTACCTCGCCTACGGCTCTGAGGATATCCACTACGTCATTGAAAACAAGGGCACGCCGGAGGCGAAGGTCGTCATGCTCGCCGACGCTGCGACGGGCAAGCCCTATGCAAAGCGCACCATCAACGCGCTGGAGGCGGACGCCGTGCTCGACAACGCGCGCATCCGTGACCTCGTGCACGTGAGCAACAATGCCTCTGCCCTACTCAAAGCCATTCAGGATTGGCAGGTGCTCGATTTGAGCGACCAGTCCAAGCTGGAGACGCTGCGCGTGAGTGACGCGCTGGGCATTGACGCGGGCGCGACGGGGCTCATGGGCGCGCTGCGCGATTGGACGCTTGCAGATCTCAAGAACCAAAACCGCATCGAGCGGCTCAAGCTCTCGCAGGTGCTCACCATCGACGAGAACTCCTCCGCCCTCATGAAGGCGATCGCAGATTGGCGGGTGAGCGACCTCACCGACCAGAGCAAGCTCGACACCATCACCCTCTCCTCCGTCATCGTGGCGGACGCGAGCACGCCCAAGTTCTTGCAGGCGCTGCTCGACGCACCCATCGGCGGCGTGGGCAACAAGGTGGACAGCCTGCGCCTTGCCGACATCATGAGCGAGGAGGACATTGCGGGCAACGTCATTTTGAACAAGCTCAAGAGCAGCACCATCAACAGCCTGGCGCGCGACCTCGCCGCCCTCTCCGTGCGCGACGTGTTCGCAGACGAGATCTACTCCTATGTACGGGGGGAAAAGGGCAGCTATGCGGCGATGCTCAAAGAGTACGCCTACCATGCGGAAGGCGGCGTGCTGGGCAAGGACGACAAGACGAACTCCGCCCTGCGCCCCGTTGCCATCACCGCCCCCATCGTGGAGACGCGCTACTACCTCACCGCCGCGCCCCAGACGCAGGTGTATGCGGGGCTGTACGTGCAGCGCGCGGGCGAATACGTGCCCGTTGCCGAGAAGGACGTTTACAGCCGCGACGACGGCTCGCGCTACGTGCGCACGGAGGTGAAGGTGCTGCCCACCTACGCCTGGACGGAATTCAACTACGAGACGGGCACCTCCACCCCCATTGCGGGCAGCGTGGGCGGCGAAGCGGACGCAACGGGGCTCACCCTCGTCGATCTGAAGCGGGAGGGCGACGTCGCCTACGAGGAAAACGGCGCAGCGCGCTACTATATCGACAGCGCGGCGGGCGCGTACTATCCCCTGCTCGAGGACGCATACTCCGTATTCTATCTCACGCAGGGCGCAGACGAACAGCTGACGCGGCACGACCTCGACCGCGAGATCGCAGGCTATCACTATGAGGCGGGCGGCGAAGTTGCAAGCGACACGCCCGTGTATCACCACGCGGCAACGACGACTGCGGCGGCGTACGACTACGTGTATGTGGAAGAGGACGTCGTGGACGGCTATTCGGAGACGAGCACGGGCAGAGCGACGCGCCTGCATACCGCCGCGGACGTGACGGAGCGCTGGTTCGCAACGTGGGACGGACAGACGACGCCCGTGGAAGTGGATCGCTATCTGAGCAGCACATGGTACCTGCTCTTTGGCGGCGAGGAGTACGACGCGCCGTCGAACACCCTCACGGTGCTCGACAAGACGGACACTTCCATTCTCGATCTTGCCAAGCTCATGTCCACGACGACGAGCCACATCAACTCCCTGCAGCTCTGGGCGCTGTACTTCCACGAATTTATCGACGCGAACCCCTATCAGGAAGTCACCCTGCTCATGCCCATCAAGGACAACCTCAACGAACTTACGGTGACGGAGACGGTGGAACTTGTACAACAATTGCTGAAAAACCCGTAAACGTGCAAGATAGCACGCAAAACGCGTTGACATTCTCATAAAAATATAGTAAAATAACCATTGCAACCTTGCATACCCGCGTGGTATGCCGAATAAGACCAGGAGGTGAAACTTATGCAAAAGTACGAGATGCTCATTCTGCTCAAGAGCGATCTGGAGGAAGAGGCGAGAGAGGCTGAACTCAAGAAGTATGCCGACATCGTGACTTCCATGGGCGGCGCCGTTGCTTCCACCGACAAGTGGGGCGTGAAGAAGACGGCTTATCCCATCCAGTTCAAAAACGACGCGTTCTACGCGCTGATGACGTTCACGGCAGAGAGCGCGGCGATCGCTGAACTCGACCGCGTTGCAGGGCTTTCGGGCGTTGTGCTCAGACGCATGATCACGAAAGCGAACTAAATTAGGAGAATAAGATGAACAAGGTGTTTTTGATCGGAAACCTCACGCGCGATCCCGAACTGACGGAGACCGCGGGCGGGGTGAGCGTGTGCCATTTCGCGATCGCGGTGAACAGGTCGTACTCTTCCCAGGACGGGGAGCGTCAGACGGACTTCTTCAACGTGACTGCATGGCGCGGACTTGCCGATACCGTGGCGCGCTTCACCAAGAAGGGCAACAAAGTGGCGGTTTCGGGCAGCATCCAGATGCGCACCTACGAGGACAACCAGGGCATCAAACGCACGGCGGTGGACATCATTGCACAGGACATTGAGTTCCTCACCGCGAAGAGTGCCTCCTCCGGCGATGACTTTTACGATTCGCCCGCCCCTTCTCAGACGAACACGTCCAAGAAGAAACCTGCACTCCAGTCGTTCGAGGACGACGGAGACATTCCCTTTTAATTTATCTATAAGGAGTTAATTATGGAAGAGAACGAGATCCGCGAGACGCCCGTCGAAGCCGCAGCAGCTCCCGCAGAAGCGACCGAGCAGCCTGCAAGAGAGGCACGCGAGAATGCGCCCCGCCCCAAGAAGAATTACAAGAAGCAGTCCTACAAGAAGGTTTGCCTGTTCTGCCAGGAGAAGTCCGTGATCGACTACAAGGACGCCGCGAAGCTGAGAAAGTTCATCGCGGAGGGCGGCAAGATCCTGCCCCGCAGAATGACGGGTACCTGCGCAAAGCACCAGAGAGAACTTGCTACCGCCATCAAGCGCGCAAGGATCGCTGCGCTTCTGCCCTTCAAGGCTGACTAAGCATTGCAAAAGAAAAGACCGCACGTTGCGGTCTTTTTTCTTTTTCCAAAAACAAAAACCGCGCCACGAGTGCGCGGTTATTTTTGTGTTATGCGCCGTACTGCGCGCGGTACGCCTTCATCGCGTCGAGGTATTCCCTGCCGCCGATGACGCCCTCTTCGATCGCCTGAATGATGTCCTCCATCGTGACGATGGAATACACCTTTACGCCGAAGGTGTCGAGCGCCTCCTGCACGGCGGACTTGTCCCCCGTGCCCTTCTCCTGCCGATCGACGGAGATGATCATTGCCTCCACGCTCACGTTTGCCTCCTGCTCGATCTTGGGCAGGATCTCGCGCAGCGCCTTGCCCGAGGTCATCACGTCCTCGATGAGGCACACCTTGTCGCCCGCGTTCAGGGGCTGCCCCACGAACAGTCCCCCTTCGCCGTGATCTTTGACTTCCTTTCTGTCAAAGCAGAACCCCACGTCCACGCCGTGGTTCTTGGCAAGGGCGATGGCGGTGGAAACGGCGAGCGGGATGCCCTTGTATGCAGGCCCCACCAGCGTATCCGCCTCAACGCCGTGCGCGAGGTAGCACTCCGCATAGTACTCGCCCAGCTGCGCGATCTGCGCGCCCGTGCGGTACTTACCCGAATTGATGAAGTAGGGCGCCTTTCTGCCGCTCTTTAAGGTGAAGTCGCCAAAGAGCAACGCCTCGCTCTCCACCATGAACTGAATAAACCGCTGTTTGTAATTGAGCATATCCTTTCTCCTTATTTTGCCGCGGGCTTGTTGAAGGTCGCTGCGCCCACGATCTCTGTGATATTCTTCACGCCGTGGCGATCGCACCAGGCGTTCATGCCCTCGATGATCTTGGGGCAGGCGAGGGTGTCCGTGAAGTTCTGCGTGCCCACCTGTACGGCGGCGGCGCCCGCCATCATGAACTCGATGGCGTCCTCCCCGCACGCGATGCCCCCCATGCCGATGACGGGAATATTCACCGCGTGGCTCGCCTCATACACCATGCGCACGGCGATGGGCTTGATGCCCGCGCCCGACACGCCCCCCGTGTTGTTGGCAAGGATGGGACGGCGGCGCTCGATGTCGATGGCAAGCCCCGTGAAGGTGTTGACGAGGGAGAGGCAGTCCGCGCCCCCCTCCTCTGCTGCGCGCGCGTTGTTTGCAATGCTCTCCACATTGGGGGAGAGCTTGACGATGAGCGGCGTCTTTTTGAGGTTGTCCTTGGCAAGGCGAGTGACTTCCTTCACGTTCTCCGCCTTGATGCCAAGCGCCATGCCCCCGCTCCGCACGTTGGGGCAGGAGATGTTGAGTTCTACGAAGTCCACCAACCCGTCGAGACGGGCGCAGATCTCGCCGTAGTCCTCCAGCGTGCTGCCCGCGACGTTGGCAAGGACGCGCGTCTTTTGGCTCAGCCACGCAAGGTCGTGCGCGATGAACGCCTCCACGCCCGGATTTTGCAGCCCCACCGCGTTGAGGATGACGCCGCTGCGCTCTGCAATGCGCGGCACGGGATTGCCCAGGCGGGGCTTGAGCGTGAGCCCCTTGGTGGCGACGCCGCCCAGACAGGAGATGTCGTAAATTTCATCAAATTCCCGCCCGAAGCCAAAGGTGCCCGACGCGGGGATGACGGGGTTTTTTAAGCTCACCCCGCAAACGTTTACACTAAGATCAGCCATGTTCTGCTCCTTCCCTTAAAGCACTACGTCGTTCATTTCGAACACGGGCCCGTCCTTGCAGACGCGGGCGTGCGCGCCGTTCGTGCGATCGCACACGCACACGAGGCAGGCGCCGATGCCGCAGCCCATGCGCTCCTCCAGGGAGACGTACACGGGCACGTTCCTGCCCTGCATGGCGCTCTTCAACGCGCGCAGCATGGGCGTGGGGCCGCAGGAGAGCACCACGTCGGGGCGCACCCTGTCGAAGTCCTCCATGAACGCCTGCACCGCCGTGCCGTGGTAGCCCACGCTGCCGTCGTCCGTGGCGATGACAAGCTCCTTGCCCCGCCGCATCTCATATTCGAGGCAGAGCGCGTCCCGCCCGCGGAAGCCCATGTAGGCGTAGATCTCCTTCTCATCGCAGTAGGCGCGAATGGCGGAGATGAGCGGGAAGATGCCCACGCCGCCGCCCACGACGGCGACCTTCTTCTCCCCCTCCTGCACAAAGAAGCCGTTGCCCAGGGGGAGCAGCGCGGAGACCTTTTCCCCCGCCTTGCACCCCTCTGCGAGCGTGCGCGTGCCGTTGCCGTTGACGCGGTAGCACAGCGTGATGCGCTCCCCTTCCGCCCTGCAGATGGCAATGGGGCGGCGCAGCGGGAAGCCCTGCACGCCGATCATACAAAATTGCCCGGGGCGGACGGAGATCTCCTCCCCTGCGGAGAAGGTGAGGCTGTAAATGCCCCGCGCGATCTCCCTGTTTTCGAGTACGATGCCCGTTACTTCGCGCATATCTCCCCCAATACGGACGCAAGGTCCTTTTGCATATCCAGGCACGCCGCGCGCGCCCCTTCATAGTAGGTGCCGCCCCGCTTCTGATAGGCGCAGAGAATGCCGCGGGAGTTGTTGACGACGCCGCCCATGCCGCCGGGGGCAAAGCAGCTCTTGAGCATCTCCGCATTGCCGCCCTGCGCGCCGTAGCCGGGGATGAGGAAGAAGGTGTGCGGCAGGCGACTGCGCAAGATCTTCGCCTCTTCGGGGTGCGTTGCACCCACCACCGCGCCCACCGCGGAGTAGCCGTACTTGCCCACGCTGTCGCTGCCCCAGCCCTCGACCATGTCGCCCATGCACTCAAATACGGTGCGCCCGTCGGCGAGCCTTAAATTTTGCAGTTCGCCCGAGGAGGGGTTGCTCGTCTTGACGAGCACGAAGATGCCGCGGTCATACGCCTTGCAGTCGTCGAGGAAGGGCGCGATGCCGTCCGTTCCCAGGTAGCCGTTCACGGTGAGGAAGTCGCAATCGCCGAAGGCGACCTTCTCCCCGCCCAGCTCCGTCTTGCCAAGGTACGCCGCGGAGTAGCGCGCCGCCGTGGAGCCGATGTCGTTGCGCTTGCAGTCTGCAATGACGACAAGCCCCTTCTCCTTTGCATAGCGGCAGGTGGCAAAAAATGCCGCAACGCCCGCCGCCCCGTACTGCTCGTAGTAGGCGATTTGCACCTTAACGGAGGGAACGATATCAAAAACGTGGTCAATGAGCGTCTTGTTGAAGGTGAGGATGGCGTCCGCCGCCTCCTCCGCCGTCCTGACGTTTTTCGTCATCTCTTCGGGCAGGTAGGAAAGCTGCGTATCCAGCCCCACGCAGGTGGGATTTTGCGTTGCGATTATCTTTTCAATGAGCGTATCGATGATCATTTTCTCTTCTCCTCGTATTTGACTTCGCCGTCCACGACGGTGCGCTTGACTCTGCCGTACACCGCTCTTCCCGCAAAGGGGGTGTTCTTGCCCTTGGAGGCGAACTGCTTGGGATCGACCGTCCACTGCTCGTTGAGGTCGACGAAGGTGAGATCGGCGACCTTGCCGACGGCGATCTCCCCGCCCTCCAGCCCCAGAATGTCCGCGGGGTTCTTGCTCATGGCGCGGGCGAGCGCGGGCAGGGTGAGTTCACCCCCCTTGACGAGCTGCGTATAGGAGAGCGCAAAGGAGGTCTCCAGCCCGCTGATGCCAAAGGCGGCGAGGTTGTATTCCACATTCTTGTCGTCCTCGTGGTGGGGCGCATGGTCGGTGACGATGCAGTCGAGCGTGCCGTCCTTCAGCCCTTCGATGATGGCGAGCCTGTCCCGTTCCTCGCGAATGGGCGGGTTGACTTTGGTGTTGGTGTCAAAGTTCGCGATGACTTCGTCTGTGAGCGTGAAGTAGTGCGGGCAGGTCTCCGCCGTCACCTGTACGCCGCGCGCCTTTGCCTCACGAATGAGCTGCACGCCGCTGTAGGTGGAGACGTGGCAGATGTGCACGGGCAGCGAGAGGCTCTCTGCAAGGCAGATCTCGCGGGCGATGATGATGTCCTCCGCCGCGCGAATGCTCCCCTTCAGCCCCGTGAGGGTGGAATAGTACCCCTCGTTGACGACGCCGCCGTCCACGAGCGAGCTGTCCTCGCAGTGGCACAGGCACTTTAAGCCGAAGTCGGCTGCGTACATCATGGCGTTTGCCATCAGCCCCGTGGAGACGACGCTCTTGCCGTCCTCCGAGAGGGCGACGATGCCCGCCGCCTTCATCGCGCCGATGGAGGAGAGGTTCTTGCCCTCCTGCCCCGCCGTGATCGCGCCGATGGGCTGCACCTTGCACAGCCCCACTTCCTTGGCGCGCGCCTTGATATAGGTGACGACCACCTTGTTGTCGATGACGGGCTTGGTGTTGGGCATACAGCAGATCTGGGAAAAGCCCCCCCTCACCGCCGCGCGGCTGCCGCTCTCGATGTCCTCCTTCTTTTCAAAGCCAGGCTCCCTGAGGTGCACGTGCATATCGATGAAGGCGGGGAATACGGTGAGCCCCGTGCAGTCCACGCCCTCGCCCTTGAGTTTGGGCGCAAGTTCTGCGATCTTGCCCCCTTCCACGCGAATATCCAGCCGCTCCACGCCGCCCGCCAGGACGACGTCTGCATTCTTGAAGATCATATTATACCTCCTCCTTGGTGAGCAAGAACAGGATCGCCATGCGCACGGCAATGCCGGAGAGCACCTGATCCTCGATGCGGCTCATGTCGCCGTCGATGAGCGCGCTGGTGAGCTCCACGCCGCGGTTGACGGGCCCGGGGTGCATGACGATGGCATTGGGCTTGGCGGCGCGCAGCACGCCCTCGTTCACGCCGTAGTACTTGGCGTACTCGCCCAGCGAGGGGAAGTTGCCCGCGTGCTGGCGTTCGAGCTGAATGCGCAGCCCCATGACGACGTCTGCGCCCGAAACTGCCTCCTCGCGGGAGGCACACACCTTGGCGCCCATCTTGTCGATGGCGGTGGGAAGCAGGGTGCGGGGCGCGAACATACGCACTTCCGCGCCCAATTTGGTGAGCCCGAAGAGGTTGCTCTTCGCCACGCGGGAGTGGGAAATATCGCCGAGGATGGCGACCTTCAGCCCCGCAATGCCGCCGAAGTGCTCGCGCATGGTGAGCATATCGAGGAGCGCCTGCGAGGGGTGCTCGTTCATGCCGTCGCCCGCGTTGACGACGTGCGCCTTCACCGTCTCTGCAAGCAGCTTGGGCGCGCCGCCCATGGGGTGGCGAATGACGATGACGTCGTTGCGCATGGCGTCCAGCGTCTTGCCCGTGTCCACGAGCGTCTCCCCCTTCTGCACGGAGGAAGTCGCCGCCGCAATGTTGACGACGTGCGCCCCCATGTACTTTGCCGCCAGCTCAAAGGAGCAGCGGGTGCGGGTGCTGTTCTCGTAGAAGAGCGTCGTCACCGACTTGCCCTGCAGGTGCGGCAGCTTCTTGATGTTCTGCCGCAGCAGTTTTTTCATGTTCATGCCGAGGTCGAGGATCTCGGTGATGTCCGCAGCGGAGAGGTCGCGCAGCCCCAATACGTCCTTTTGCGTCACGCCTTCTCCCTCCTTACGATGGTGAGCGTATCTTCCCCCGAACCCAGCTCGGTAAAGTGCACGTCGATGTATTCCGCGCGCGAGGTGGGCACGTTCTTACCCACATAGTCTGCGCGCACGGGGAGTTCGCGTCCGCCGCGGTCGATGAGCACGAGCAGCTGCACCTTTGCAGGTCTGCCCAGGCGGAAGATCGCCTCCACGCCCGCCACCGCGCTCCTGCCCGTGTGCAGGATGTCGTCGCACAGGACGACCGTCTTGCCCTCCAGCGAGAAGCCGGGCTCGTTGCGCTCTGCCTCGGGCACAAAGAAGGCGGAGACGAGATCGTCTCTCGTCATGCTGATGTCGATGCCCGCACAGGGCAGGGCGAGCCCCTCCGTGCGCATCACGTATTCCGCAATGCGGCGGGCAACGACTTCCCCCCCGCGCTTCACGCCGATGAGCACCACGTCGTGGAAGCCCTCGTTGCGCTCTTCGATCTCATGCGACAGTCTCACGACCGTGCGATGAAGTCCCTTGCCGTCCATGATCACAGGATTCATAGATTGTTTCCTCCTTGTATGATTCGTGCATAAAAAAAGTCTTGCGGGCGTGCCGCAAGACTGGAATTTTCGCGTGGCGAAAAAAAGGCGCATCTTGTCGGCATCACGGTACCGCTCTTAAAGATCCTACGCTGTCAGTTTATCACACGCGCGTGCGCTTGTCAAGAGTTTGAAGAAATTTTCGGGGTGCGGAAATTTTCCGCTCACAAGATCTGCGTGAGAAAGAACTTGGTCTTGTCGCAGGAGGTGAGATAGTACTCAATGCCGTTCTTCTCCGTGCGCAGCGGGTAGTAGCTCGCCCCGTGCAGATGCCCGAACACCACCTTGTTCACCCCGTTCTCCTCGTACAGCTTGGTGAAGAGGGTGTCCTCCTTCTTCACGCCCATGGGCGGATAGTGGATGAGCGCGATGAGCACGTCCCCCTCCTCGCGCATCGTCTTTACCCGCTCGAAGGCGAGGCGGAAGCGCTCCGCCTCCCGCTTGTAGAGCGCCTCGTCGTGCTCGGTGAAGTCCTGGCTGCCCGGCGTCGTCCACCCGCGCGAGCCCGCGATGATGACGTTTCCAAACTTCACGCAGTCGTTTTGCAGAAAGTAGAAGGTGCCGTCGGGCGCGCCCGCACGCACGCGGGTGATTCCGTTCCACCAATAGTCGTGGTTGCCGCGAATGAACACCTTTTTGCCCTTGAGCGGGGCGAGGGAACGCACGTCGAAGAGCCCCTCCTCCAGCTTCATGCCCCAGGAGGTGTCGCCGCCGATGAGCACCACGTCCTCATCGCAAACGCGCGCTTCCCAATCTGATTTGATTTTGTCGAAATGCCCCTCCCAGCCGCCGCCGAAGATGTCCATCGGCTTCTCCTTCAGCCCCGAGAGGTGCAGATCGCTGATCGCAAAAACTTTCATGCGCGCCCTTCACTCCCCCCGATGCGCGCGCGCAGCCTGCACCGCCGCATCGATCTTTTTCAGCCAACCGCGCATGGGAAAGACGTTGAGCCGATAGCGCTTTCCGTCTGCAATGAGGAGGATGCTGCGCGTGAGAATGGGAATGCCCGTCTTTTGCACGGCGTTGATCTCAATGAGGGGAAGCTCGAAGTAGAGGAAATCGCCCGTTTTGAGTTCGGCAGAGAAGTAAAAACGGCGGTCGGTGAGATAGGCGTCGCCCATGGCGGCGTGCCCGTATCCCCCCTCGATGCTGTAATCCATGGGGCCCTTCTTGATCAACGTCTCGTCCTTTTCCAGACGAAACCGCAGCTGTTTGCGCTTGCTCATTCTCTTCTCCTTTTCCGTTCTATGATACTACAATGAGCGGAAAAAGTCAAGCGCGGCGGCGTGTGCCCGCGGCAGAAATGCGCCCGCTCCCCCCACGCCCTGCCATGCACCGCGGGGAAATTTCGTGCAAATTCGCGCGGAAAAGCGCCGATTACCGCTTGACAGCGCCCCGCAATTCGGCTATAATATATGATACTTGAATATGCAGGAATCGCCTAGCTGCTTCTGGCGGGGGCGTTGCGCAAGCCGCCGAGCACCGCGCAGCGGGCGCAGGCTCTCCCGTTTCCTGCTCACAACAACTTCATCACCACGCAGGAATCGCCTAGCGGTATGGCGGCAGCTTCCCAAGCTGCTTCTGGCGGGTTCGACTCCCGTTTCCTGCTCCACGAAAAAATAAGACGGATTTTCCCGTCTTATTTTTTTGTTGAATTAGCGAATTGAAACGGGAGTCGAGGGTGGAGGCGCGAGCGGGAGCGAGCGGTTTGCGCACATTTTAGCTTGTGGCCGAATTGCTTACGCGCAAACTGCACCAGCCCTGTGGGCTGTGCACCGGGGCGCGCCGCCAAAGGCGCGACTCCCGTTTCCTGCTCCACGAAAAAAATAAGACAGGCTTTTGCTTGTCTTATTTTTTTGTTCTTCGCAGGGCGCAGGCTCTCCCGTTTCCTGCTCACAACAACTTCATTACCATGCAGGAATCGCCTGGCGGTATGGCGGCAGCTTCCCAAGCTGCTTTGGGCGGGGGCGTTGCGCAGCCGCCGAGCACCGCGCAGCGGGCGCAGGCTCTCCCGTTTCCTGCTCACAACAATTTCCCCCTTGTTTTTCCACACCGCCCATCCACTTTCCACATTCAAAAAAGAGAACGGAACTTACGCTCCGTTCTCTCTTTTTTTACAGATCGTCTGCATCCTGCACGGGACGCTCGCCATTTGGCGCAATGCCCGTGTAGCTGCCCAAACTGTCCTCTTCCGAGCGCATATCCGCGCCGCGGCGCAGCGACTTTTTCATTCAGCCGCGATCCTGAGCGTTCGAGCTATGCTTGTTGCAGCCGCTCTTCCCGCAGTTCTTGGGGGAAGAGTTGCCCGCGTTCTTCGCGTTCTTCACATTATTTTCCTGATTTGCCTTGTTGTTCGCCTTTTTCATAAATTCTCCTTTTTGAAGGGAAGATGAAGTTCGACGTCGCCCTGCGGCGCACCGCACAGCGGGCAGACGCTCCAAGCCTCCTTGGTGGTGTGCATATAGCCGCACTCGCTGCAGATCCACAGCATCGGCCGTTCTGCCTTGTAGAGAGAGCCGTCCTTGAACGCCTCAAACAGGTACTCAAAGATGATCCGATGATTGTTTTCCACCTTGGCGACCTGTTCGAATTTGAGCGCGATCTGCTCAAACCCCTCCTCTTTCGCGATCCTTGCAAATTTGGGATACAACACCTCGTGTTCGTCCTGTTCGTCGATGGCGGCGAAGTGCAAATTCTCCTCCAGCGTCCCCGCGTGGAAGGGATAGCTCGCCTCGATCTTGATGTTGTCCTGACTGCCGGCATAGTTTTGGATCGCCTCAAAGAACACCCGTGCATGATTTGTCTCATTCTTTGCAATGGTGCGCACGGTGTCCGCCAGAACTTTGTAGCCCTGCTTCATTGCCATTTTTGCCGTGAGTTGGTAGCGCATCCCCGCCTGACATTCCCCCGCAAATGCGCGGGCAAGGTTGAAATGCGTCTGAGTCTTGGTAAAGTCCATTTCCTCCTCCCTTACGCTCCTATCTTGGGCAGGAAACACGCCTTTTATGCACCAAAATGCAAAAACGGTCACAAAAAAGGAGACCATGCGGTCTCCCTGTCTCTATTCCTTTTGCGAAGAAGCCTTTCCGCCTGCGCCGCATTCGGGCGGGGCGGGCGGCCCCGATGGAGCGGGCGGCTCCAACACTTCGCCTGCGGTGGTCGCAAGCAGCGTTTTGAACTCCCCTGCGTCCGCCGTCTCCACCGCGACGACGAGCACGTCGCCTGCAAGCAGCGCGGTGTTGCCATCGGGCGGGAAACTCTCCCCCGCGCGCTCGAGCAGCACGATGCGCGCCCCCACGGGCCAGAGCACGTCGCGCACGACGCGCCCCGCGGCGAGGCTCTCTTCCGTCACGCGCACCCGCACCACGATGCGCTCCTTGGGCGCGCTCTTTTCCCCCGCCAGAATGTCGTCGAGCAGCTTATCGTAGATGGGCTGCGTGCGAAAGACCATAGCCGTGAGGTAGCCCACCGCCACGGCGCAGATGACGGGCAGCAAAAAGACGAAGCTCCAGGTGAGTTCCACCGTCATGATGATGCCCGTGATGGGCGCGCGCACGACGGCGGTGAAGAAGGTCGCCATGCAGATCATGATGAGTGCGCCCGTGTACGCGGGATCCATGCCCATGCGCACGCACGCGAGGCTCAACAGCCCACCCATGCCCGCGCCGATGGCGAGCATGGGTACGAACGCGCCGCAGGGCACGCCCGCGCCCATATTCACCACGGTGGTGATAAATTTGAAGAGCACAATAAGGAGCAGCGTCAAAAAGAGCGGGGAGGAGAAGATGCGCTCCAGCCCCTTCATATCTGCCATCGCCTCGATGAAGGCGTGCCCGCCGCCCATCGCGTACACGCTCACCAGCCCGAACGCCCCCGCGAGCAGGAAGGGAATGACCATCTTGCCCATTCCCTTGAAGAAGGTGAGCTTTTTGAAGAACTTTTTGCTGAGCAGCACGGCGTAGTAGAACCCCACGCCCAGGAGGGAGACGATGACCGCCGCAAAGAGCACGTAGAGCAAAAAGACGGGATCGCCGCCGTCCACCCCCAAAAAGGAGTAGCCGGAAAAGGTCGCCCCCACCGAAAGCCCCATGAGCGGGCGCAGCAGGTTGCGCACGAGCACCCCCACCACGACGGAGGAGAAGGAGCAGATGAACACCTCGGGCGTGAAGCGCTTGTGCGCCTCCTCAAAGGCGAACGCCATGCCCGTGAAGGGGGCATTGAAGGCGACGGCAAGTCCCGCGCACGCGCCGCCCGTGACCTGATAGCGGCGCACCGTGGCGTTGCGGCGGAAGAGGTCGCTTGCCCCGCCCCCGCACGCGCCGCCGATCATGATGCTTGGCCCCTCGCTGCCCGCAGACAGCCCCATAAAGATGGTGAAGAGCGCCGCGGCGAACATTCCCGTGAGCGCCTCGTACCACTTAAAGCGCATGAGCCCGCGCGCCGCGCCCTCCGTCTGCGGAATGCCGCTGCCGCGAATGACGGGCAGAAAGCGCACCGCCCCGCCGATGATGACAGCCCCCAAGAGGAGCGCCAGGAAGAGCAACGGGATAAAGGCGGGATTGTCGCGGAAGAAAGCGTAATACCCGCGCGAGAACTGCTCTGCAAGCGCCGTGACCGCGTTGAACAGCGTGACCACCAGCCCTGCGAACAGCCCCGTAGCCGCCCCCACGCCCACGATCTGCACGGCGTGCGGGATGTTCCATTTCGCTTGCTTTTTCATCTTCATTCCCAATCTTTTTTCTCAAAAGGCAAACTGCGCGTTGTAGAGTTGCGCGTAGAAGCCGCCCTTGCGCAACAATTCTGCGTGCGTGCCCTGTTCCACGATGTGCCCCTTGTCCATGACAAGGATGGTATCTGCATTCTCTATGGTGGAGAGGCGGTGCGCCACGATAAAGCACGTTCTGCCCTCCATGAGGCGGGCGAAGGCGTCCTGCACCTTGTGCTCGGTGCGGGTGTCGATGGAGCTTGTCGCCTCGTCCAGAATGAGCACGGGCGGGCGGCAGAGCATGATGCGCGCGATGCAGAGCAGCTGGCGCTGTCCCTGCGAGAGCGAACCCTCGCCGCCCAGCTCGGTATCATACCCCTTGGGCAGCCGCTTGATGAAGGAGTGCGCGTGCGCTGCCTTGGCAGCCTGCACCATCTCCTCGTCCGTCGCGTCGGGCGCGCCCATCTTGAGGTTTTCGCGCACCGTGGCGCTCTTGAGCCACGTCTCCTGCAACACCATGCCGTAGTGCGTGCGCAGCGAGTGGCGGGTGATAGTGCGAATGTCCCTGCCGTCCAGCTGAACGCACCCCCCGCACACGTCGTAGAAGCGCATGAGCAGGTTGATGAGCGTCGTCTTGCCGCAGCCCGTGGGCCCCACGATGGCGATGCGCTTGCCCGCCGCCGCCCACAAATTCAGCCCCTCGATGAGCGGGCGATCGGGCGAGTAGGAGAAGGACACGTTTTGCAGGGAGACGTCGCCGTCCACCACGTCCAGCACCTCGTTGCCCTCGTCCGAAGGCTCCTCTTCCTCATCGATGAGGGCGAAGATGCGCGCGGCGCAGGCGAGGGCGTTTTGAAATTCCGCCGCCACCTCCGAGATCTCGTTGAAGGGCTTGGTGTATTGGTTGGAATAGGAGAGGAAGGTGGTGAGGTTTCCCGCCGTGAAGGGCAGCGCAGAGCCCGCCGTCCACAGCACGAAGAGCGCGCCCACGAGCGCGACCGCCGCATACACCACCGAGTTGATAAAGCGGGTGACGGGGTTGGTCGTCGAGGAGTAGAAGATGGCTTTGAGCGAGCACTTGCGCAAGTTCTCGTTCTTCTCGCGAAAGACGGCGAGGTTCTCGTCCTCGTGCGTGAACGCCTTGACGACTTTGAGGTTGCCGATCATCTCGTCGATGAACGCCGTCTCGTCTGCGCGCACTTCCGACTGCTTCTTGAAGAGGGCGTAGGTGCGCGAGGCGATGAACTTTGCCGCGAACAGCGAGAGCGGGGTGATGCAAAAGACGACGAGGGCGATCTCCCAGCGCAGCGCGAGCATGATGGCGAGCACGCCCACGATGGTGGTGAGCCCCGTGAACAGCTGCGTGAAGCCGAGCAGCAGCCCGTCGGCAAACTGTTCCGCGTCCGTGATGATGACGTTTGCGATCTCGCCGTAGGCGCGGTTGTCGAGGTATTTGAGGGGAAGTTTTTCGATCTTGCCGAAAGCCTGACGGCGCACGTCGGCGAGCACGTGATAGGCGATGCGGTTGCTCACGACGCTGAGCATCCACTGCGCCAGCGCGACGCCTGCGATGCACCCGCCCATGGCGGCAAAGAGCAGATAGATGCGGGAATAGTCCACCGCCCCCGCGCCCAGCATACAGTCGATGGCAAGCCCCGCGAGGAAGGGCGCGGCGAGCGTGCCCGCCACCACGATGAGGGCGAGCAGGATGGTGAGGACGAAGAAGGGCGCATACGGCTTGAGCGCGCGCAGCACGCGCTTCATCGTCTTTTTATCGAATTTTGCTCTCTTGCGCTTCATCGTGTCTCCTCCCGAAACTGTGCGTCGTAGATCTCACGATATACGCTGCACGTCTGCATGAGTTCGTCGTGCGTGCCCAGCCCCGCCGCGTGCCCGTCCTCGAGCACGAGGATCTGATCTGCGTGCATGACGGAGGAAGCGCGCTGGGAGACGATGAACACCGTGCAGCCGAGCGCGCGCAGGGCGGTGCGAAGGCGCGCGTCCGTGGCATAGTCGAGCGCGGATGCGGAGTCGTCGAGAATGAGGATATCGGGATCGCGCACGAGGGCGCGGGCGATGGTGAGCCGCTGCCGCTGCCCGCCCGAGAGGTTCTTGCCCTCCTGGGCGATCTCGCCGTCCAAGCCCCCCTTCGCCTCCACCACGTCGAGCGCCTGCGCCGTCTTGCAGGCGGAGAGCAGCTTCTCCTCCGACGCGTCCCCCCTGCCCCAGAGCAGGTTGGAGCGAATGGTGCCGCGGAAGAGCACGGCGCGCTGGGGCACCACGCCTACGATCTCGCGCAGCGCCTCTGCGGGAATGGCGTTGACGTTCTGTCCGTTTACGTACACGCTCCACTCGCTTGCCGTGTAGAAGCGGAGAAGAAGGTTGACGAAGGTGGACTTG
>CALVTZ010000001.1 GCA_944363255.1 uncultured Clostridia bacterium | reverse complement strand
CCGTTACCCCGGCGTCAAGTATGTGCTGTTCGGCTTTTCCTACGGCTCTTTCCTGACCCAGTCGTTCATCCAAAAGCACGCGGAGCTCATCGGCGGGGCGATCATCGCCGGCAGCTCCCGCCAGAACGCGCTCGCCGTGCGCGCGGGGCTGCTGCTTGCCTCGCTCGGCTGCCTGTGTAAAGGGGAAGACGCCCCCGCAAAGCTGGTCAACGGCATGGTACAAGCACCATCAGCAGTCCATCGAAAAACTCAGGGAATACTACCTTGCGACCATGCCCGATCTCATCGCCATCGTTCTGGACGGCTCCATCGTCAAAGGGGGCGCGCGCGTCGATTCGGACGTGGACGCGGTCATCGTCGTCTCGCAGGAGCGCCACCGCGCCCTCGCCGCGGCGGGGCGGCTTGCAGAGGTCGTCACGGGGCACTGCACCTACGAGGGCGGGTACTTCGACGTGAAGTTCAAGACCAAGGAACAGCTGCTTGCCGCCGCAGCGGGGGGCAGCGAGCCCACGCGCAACGCCTTCGTCAAGGCGCAGGTCATCTACACCACGGACGAGGACATCCCCGCCATCGTGCAGGCGATCGCCGCCTATCCCGTGGGGGAGAAGGAGGAGAAGCGCAGGTGCTTCAACGCCAATCTCGCCCTCAACCGCGGGTACTTTCTCAAGTGCGTGCCTGCGGAAAACGCGTATATGCGCGCCCATCTCGCGCAGGAGATCGTGTACAGCGTGTACCGCCTCATCCTGTTGGAGAACGAGACGCTCTTTCCCTGCAACCGCCGCCTCGAGGAGACGGTGCGCGCCTGCGCCCATCGCCCCGAAAACATTCTTCAGTTGGGTGCGGACTTCCTGCGCGAGGTCACGGAGGAGCGGTGCGAGGCGTTCGTGGGGGCGTTCTTGCAGCAGACGAGCCTGCCGCTCACCTTTGACGTGAGCGAGAACTGCTCGCAGTACGTGAAGTTTTACGAGGATTGGTGGACGCGCGAACGCCCGCCCTTCCCCAACGAGTGGTGAGGCGGTGCGCTGCGTTGCCCTCCGCTTCGTGGAGGATGAAAATATCGTAGACCGTACATACTGGTACGGCTGTCCCTTTCCCGCCGGACAAGGGGCGCTGCTGCTCGCCCCCGTGGGCAGCAGAAATTGTCTGCAACTCGGGCGCGTCGAGCGCGTGTACGAGGGGGATACGCCCCCGTACGATCGGGCGCTGCTCAAGGAGGTCGCCGCGCCTGCGGGTGCGAGAAAGCTGGTCGCGGCGGGCGTCGCGTGCTGCGAGCTGGGCGGCGTGCGGTACGACAACAAGCGCTACACCCGCTTTCAGGTGGGCTTGGCGGCGGAAGTGCTGCCCGAACGCGCCGCGCTTGCGGCGTACGGCGTGACGGCGTGCGTGCCCGCGGAGGACGCCCTGCCCGTGCTCGCGCGGGAGCGGGGATGCGTGCTCTTTTACGGACGGGGCGCAGAGGGGCTGGGAACGCTGCTCATCGCCCTCTGCCGCGGGGAAGGGGGCGCGCGGGAAGCGCTGCTGCGGCTGGGCGCAACGCAAGCACAGCTCGACGCCATCTTAAAAAGACTGCTTTGAAGGAAGAACCATGAAACACATTCTCTTGATCGCAACGGGCGGGACGATCGCTTCCAAACCCACGGAGGCGGGGCTCGCGCCCCGCATTTCGCCCGAGGAACTGCTCTCCTACGTGCCGGAGATCGCGGGCGTCGCCAAGGTGGACGCGGTGCAGCCCTTTCACCTGGACAGCACGAATATCTACTCCAAACATTGGCTGGAACTTGCGGGCATCATTGCGCGGGAGTACGACCGCTACGACGGCTTCGTCGTCACGCACGGCACAGACACCATGGCGTACACGGCGGCGGCGCTCTCCTACCTCGTGCAGGATTCGCCCAAGCCCGTCGTGCTCACGGGCTCGCAGAAGTCGGTGTATTTGCGCGATACGGACGCGCGCGACAACCTCTTCAACGCCTTCGCCTTCTGCGCAGACGACGGGGCGGGCGGCGTGCACATCGTGTTCGACGGCAAGGTGATCCTGGGCACGCGCGCCAAAAAGACGCGCACGCGCAGCTACAATGCCTTTTCGGGCATCGACTATCCGGATACCGCCATCATGCGCGACGGTGCGCCCGTGTACTACCTCACGGAAAAGCCCAAGGGCCCGCCCAAGTTCTTTTCGCAGCTGGAGGACAGCGTGTTCGTGCTCAAAATGATCCCCGGGCTCAAGACGGATATCTTCGACTATATCAAGCGGTGCAAGGGGCTGATCATCGAGTCCTTCGGCTCGGGCGGGCTGCCCAACTATGAGAACGACGCCTTCTTCTCGCGCCTGAAGGAGTACCTCGCGGGCGGCGGCACGGTGTTGTGCACCACGCAGGTGGAGCGGGAGGGGAGCGCGCTCGACCGCTACGAGGTGGGCAGAAAGCTGCTCTCCTGCGGCAGCGTGCTGGAGGCGCGCAGCATGACGCTGGAGGCGGCAACGTGCAAGCTCATGTGGGCGCTCGCAGGCGACAAAGACGGGGTAGCCTCCCGCTTCCTCACGCCCATCCAACACGATATTTTTTAGGAAAAAACTCCGCCCCGCGGAGTTCTTTTGCGTTATTTTTTCGCTCTAAATTACTAGCGCAAGGAAAATCACACTTTTCCGCCCGCGCTCGTCGCGGCAAGGCAATCGTTACCACCCGCGCGCTCCGCTTGCGGGTGCGTTTTTATGCCTGCCGCTTCTCTTCGCAAAAATCTTTGCTACGCAAATCTTTTTGCGATGCCTTTCGCTCTAAATAACTGCGCAAGCAAAACCACGCTTTTGCGCCCGCGCACAGCATTTGCGCATACCTGCGCTTATGCGGAAAGATTGAATTGGCGCGAAGTATAATCGGAAGCCCCTAAAAATTCGCGCCAAGAAAGAAAAACCCGCGGTCAGCCCTTTGGCGTGCCCGCGGGTTGTCTTTTACCCTCACGAAATTTTCTCGCAACTTTTTGCGAGAAAATTTGTGAACAAATAAGCGGCGCACCTTTCGGTGCGCCGCCGTTATTTCGTAGCATTTTCATCGGATACAGATCGTTGATTCCGAAAAGTCCTTTTCTAAGATCCACTTACGCTTTTAACCGAAATCACTTTCGTTCTTGTTGGTTAAACTCCAAATCTTTGAAAAGAAGGGTTTCTTTTCCTTTTGCGCCTGCCTCCCTCTTCCTACGCCTCTGTTCCTGATTAGGGGAATTGCGCGCATTCTCTCCGACTATCCTTATCTACCTCGTTACATCGCGATAGGGGACAACGGTTTGCGCCGCGCAGCTTAGAACAAAAATCCGTCTGATGAGTGGACGATGCAAATCTACGCAACGTACAGAAGCTCGCTTTCTCGGCACTTGCTTTCCCGGTCGTTTGCGTACGACAAACGTTTGTCTGCAGGTGGAACGCTCTTCGTCTCCCGCCCTTCGTCTTCCACAGTCCTTTTCCCTTTCAACGTTCTTCGTCGCCACCGTTTTGTCTTACCGTGCCATATACGGTTTCCCGTCCTGCAGAAGATATGGTCGTGTGAGCCGCTGCGGTTTTGATGTGGGAAGTTGTCCCGGATCCGTTCCGTTTGAACTCCGTTTGGGGGGCTTCCTTAGGGCTTGCTCCCTTGTTGTGCTTACAGTATAGCACAGAATTTTCATTTGTCAATACTTTTTCTGAAAAAAATTTTAATTTTTTGCAACTTTTTTTCTTTTTCTGCCCAAACCCCGAAAAACGACCTCAAAACGGCTTTACGTTGTAGTTTTCGAGGAAGCGGTTGATGCGGGGGAAGTCGGAGGGGGTGATGATGCTGAGCGCCTTCTCCCCGAAGGTGCCCGTCTCGGTGACAATGACGGCGAGCAGGTGCTTTTGCTCTTCAAAGGCGACGAACACTTCGAACACGGTGGCGTCCTTTGCCATCACGCGGTACTTCTCCATCTCGGCGGGGTGCACGATGTCGCGGCACAGCGTCTCCTTGAAGAAGTGCGCAAGGTCCGCCCCGCCCTTCACGCGCGCCTCGATCTCTGCATACAGCCCGTAGGAATTGATGACGCCGATCATTTTGCCGTGGTCGTACACGATGAGCGTCTTTTGCCAATTTTCGCGGAAGGCGGACACCGCGTCGAGCACGGGGTGATCGGCAAACACGGAGGCGACCTTCTTCACCTTGATGGCGTCGATGAGGCGGGGCGGGCGGCAGAGCATCGCCTCGATAAATTCGATGGTGGAGACGACCTCGTCGCAGGGCACGGCGATCACCGTCTCCCGATCTCCGTCCACCTCGCGGTGCACGATGGCGTTGCGCAGTTTGCCGTAGTCGATGAGTTCGGCGGCGTAGCGGCGCACCGTGATGTCGAGGTCGCTGCACCGCTTCACGAGGTCGGTAAAGCTCATGTTGGCGCGCGTATTGCAGTTGTACAGCAGCTTGAGCTGCGCCTCGATGCGGTTGTAACTTTTCAAAAATCGCGTCGCGTTGTTCTTGTTCATCTCTCTCCTCCAACGCCATTATAACAGATGCGCGCGCCCCTTGCAAGAGGGGTGCGGAAATTTGCCCGTTTCGGGCGGAAATGTTCCTTTTCCGTCTTGACAGAAGCGGGGCGAAAGTGGTAAGATGGAGGGCGCAAAGGCATATCGAAATTCAGCCGCCGCACGGAGAAAACAGGATGAGTAAAATTTACGTCGGCGCAGCGTACTATCCCGAACTTTGGGAGGAGAGCGAAGTCGAGCGCGACATCGCCCGCTGCAAGCAACTTGGCGTGAACACCCTGCGCATCGGGGAGTTTGCGTGGAGCACGATGGAGCCGAAAGAGGGGGAGTTCCACTTTGAAAAATTCGCGCGCGTGCTCGACAAATTATATGGGGCGGGCATTTCCGTCATCTTCTGTACGCCCACTTGCACGCCCCCGCGCTGGCTCTTTCACAAGTACGAGGAGACGCGCGCGGTGACGCCCCTTGGCGAGCGGACGAAGATCTCCTCCCGCTGCCACCCCTGCAAGACCTCGCCCGTCATGCGCGAAAAGAACCGCCGCATCGTGGAAGAGGAGGCAAAGGCGCTCGCAGGGCACCCCGCCATCATCGGCTGGCAGATCGACAACGAGTTCTTCCCCTACGGCGACGGCTGCTACTGCCCGCAGTGCAAGCGCGCCTTCCGCGACCATCTCAAGGCGCGCTACGGCGACATTGCCGCGCTCAACCGCGCGTGGGGCATGGCGCGCTGGTCGCTCGACTACGACAACTTCGATGAGATCGAGCCGCCCTACCCGGGCGAGTGGCGGCACCCCTCGCTGCGCACGGCGTGGTGGCACTTCCAGAGCGGGCAGATCTTTTCCTACTGCAAGGAACAGGCGGACATCCTGCACCGCTACGGCTGCAAGAACGTGGGTACGGACATGATGCAGACGCCGCTGCTCGACTACTACAAGATCAACGAGTCGCTCGACGTGGTGCAGTACAACCACTACAACCCGCAGGAAGAGCTGCCCCGCACTACGTTCGATCACGACTTCATGCGCTGCGTCAAGGACAAGCCCTATTGGGTGACGGAGACGCAAGTGGGCTGGAATGGCAGTACGTTTGCGGAATTTGGGTACCGTTCCACGGGAAACTGTTATGCAAACACCTGGCTGCCCATCGCGCGCGGGGCGGAAATGAACTTGTATTGGCTCTTCCGCGCACACCCCGCAGGGCACGAGCTGGCGCACGGCGCGCTCCTCACCACGGCGGGAAGGCCGTACCGCGTCTCGGAGGAGGTCGCCCGCGCGAGCGAAGAGCTGCAGCGGGCTGCTGAGTTCCTGCAGGGCAGCTTCGTGCGCTCGGACATCGCGCTGCACTATTCGAATACGGCGGCGGTCAACTTTGAAAACGCGCCCATCCTCAAAAACTTCGACTACCGCGCGGAAGTCGCAGACGGCGTGCACGCCGCCTTCCGCCACTACAACGTGGACGTCATCGACACCCCGCACGCGCTCGAAGGGTACAAGGTGCTGCTCTCGCCCTTCCTCACCACGGCGGACGAAAACGGGCTGAAGGAGCGCGTCATCGCGTGGGTGAAGGAGGGGGGCACGTGGATCGTCGGCCCCATGACGGACGTGATGGACGCCAATGCCTCCAAGTACACCCATGCGCCCTATTCCTTCCTCGAAGAGCTGGCGGGCGTGTACGTGAAGTATCAAAAGCCCGTCGCAAACGACGTGTTCACGGCGGAATGGGAGGACGGCACCCCCTTCGGCGCGGCAAAGACGTACGACGCGTTCGAGGCGCAGGAGGGCACGGAGGTGCTCGCCCGCTACCGCGGTGAGTTCGAAGGGCTGGCTGCCGCCACCTGCCGCAGGGTGGGCAAGGGCAAGGTCATCCTTCTGGGCACGTTGCCCTCGCCGCAGTCGCTGCGCCGCCTTGCAGGGCTTGCGCCCGTTCTGGAGGGGAGCGAAAATCTCGTGCTCACCCGCCGCACGGGGGCGCATAGCGGCGTGATCGCGGTGGAGGTGTGCGGCAAGGCGGGCTATGTTCAGCTCGACAAAACGTGCTACGACGTGCTCGGGGAGAGAACGCTCACGGGCAGAGTAGAGATCGCGCCCTTCGGGGTGCTCGTATTGGAGAACGCGTGAGCGTTCCCCGCAAAGAATAAGAGAAAATATCGCGCAAGCGGTAAATATAAGAGAGAGATCGGAGTGAGATCATGAAAGCATTTTTGTTCGGAAAGGTTCGGGTGCAGTTCCTCGACGAGAGGATCGTGCGCCTGGAGGCAGCAAAGGGCGGGAAGTTCTGCGATGAGGACACCCTCGTCGTGCCCTGCCGTGCGCAATTTGCGGAGGCGGCGCCCCAGGTGGAGCAGCGCGAAAACAAGCTGCTCTTCGGCGCGTACACCCTCGTCGTCCCGGAGGGGGAACGGGGGCTGAACGGCATCGCGCTGTGGAAGGAGGGCGAGTGCGTCTATCGCTTCCGCAGGAAGGGCAGCAGCGGCGAATTGCCCGCGCTCTCGGCAACGCCCGCGGTGTTCCCCGTGGCGGACGCCCCGCGCATCCGCCTGCCCAAGGGCGGGTACACCTATCGCGGCAGAGTCAAGGATAGCGGATACGTTGTGGAAGAACGGGTACAGGACGTATATCTGCTGCTCAGCGAAGGGGACGCGAAATTGCTGCGCAAACTCTTTGTGCAGCTCACGGGCAGGGCGGAGCTGGTGCGCCTTGCCACGCTCGGAAGCTGGAATTCCAAGTACTTTGCATACAGCGAGGAGAGCGCGAAGCAGGTCATTCTCGACTACGAGGCGCACGACGTTCCCCTCGACAATCTGGTCATCGACACCGATTGGCGCAAGGCGTCCGACCGCGGCATCGGCTATGACATCGATACGCAGCTCTTCCCCGATATGAAGCGCTTTTTGGCGTTCGCGCACAGCCACGGCGTGGAGATCATGTTCAACGATCACCCGGAGCCCGTGGAGGGGGCGAAGAGCGTGTTCTCGCCTGCGGAAGTCAGGTACAGGGAGCAAAACCTCACCGCCCTCATGGAGCTGGGGCTGGATACGTGGTGGTACGACAGAAACTGGATCACGCGCCTCATCAGCCCTGCCAAGGGCGTGCACCCCGAGACGCTGGGGCTGTACCTCTTCCATGAGATCACCAAGCACTTCTACGAGCGCACGGCGGAGGGCAGGGCGAGCCGCCGCCCCGTCGTCATGGGCAACGTGGACAACATCGCAAACGGCAGCTATCAGGGCATCAACAGCCCCGCGAGCCACCGCTATTCCGTTCAGTGGACGGGGGATATCCCCAGCGGCATGGATTCCATCGCAACGGAGGTGGAAAACCTGCTGCGCGGGGGGAGCAACTGCATTCCCTACGTGAATGCCGACTGCGGCGGACACACGGGCAATCCCGACAAGGAGACGTTTATCCGCTGGATGCAGTTTGGCGCGCTCTCGCCCGTATTCCGCCCGCATTGCACCAAGGACGTGGTGCGCTTCCGCGAGCCGTGGGCTTACGACGAGGAGACCTTGCGCATCGTGCGCGAATACTACAACCTGCGCTATCGGCTGCTTCCGCTGCTCTATCGCTATGCGTACGAGAGCTATGAGGAGGGGCTGCCCATCTGCCGCCCGCTGGGAATGCAATACCCGCAGGACAAGCGCGCGCTCAAGGAGATGGGGGAATACCTCATCGGCGATCTGCTCGTTGCGCCCGTTGCGGGCACCCCGCCCCGCCCCGTGCACGGCCGCTGCTACGTTGCGCCCGTGCAGGCGACGTACTTTAATGGGACGGAGCTTGCGGGCGAGGCTGTGTGCAGGGCGGAATATCCCACCCTCTCCCTGTATTGCTCGCACACCGCGCCCGAGGAGGGCGTGCCCGTGTACAACTTCTCCGCCCGCTTCGAAACGCAGCTGCGCTTTGAGGAGGAGACGGAGCTCATCCTGCGCAGCGACGACGGCGCAACGGTGTGGGTGGACGGCGTAAAGGTGGTGGAGGACAAGTCCTGCCACGCCGCATCCGACCTGCGCCTTGGCAACCTCGCGCCCGGCGTTTCGCACCATGTCGTCATCGAGTACTTCCAGGCGGAGGGCGAGGCGACGTGTATGCTGTACTGCGGCAGGGCGCACCGCGACGACAAGCGGCACGTCTACCTGCCCGAGGGGAGCTGGATGGATCTCTTCGACGGCAAGATCTACCGCGGCGGGCGCACCGTCGTCAAGGAATACCCCCTGCACGCCATGCCCCTCTTCGTGCGGCTGGGCGCGCTCATCCCGCTCGCGTACGAGGCGAAGAACACGCGCGAGCAGAGCTGGGACAGGCTGGTGTTCGACTACTACCCTTCGCGCACGCAGGAGGGCGCGGGGTATTTGTATGAGGACGACGGCGAGAGCGTCGCTTACAAGACGGGCGCGCTGCGCAAGAGCGCCTTCACCGCCCGCTTCGACGAGGCGCAAAACGCCTTCGTGCTCAACTTTGCTCCCGCAGAGGGGACGTTCTCGGGGGCGCGCGCCGTCACCGAGCGCGAGGCGCTCATCCGCTTCCACCTGCTGCCCGAGGCGGACAAGATCCGCCGCATCACGGTAAACGGACGGGACGCGGCATTCTGCAAGAGCCGCCGCGCAGAGGGGGCGTTCCCGCTCTCCACGGGGCAGGCGCCCGACGCCGCCGTGCTCTTCGTCTCCGTCCCCATGGACGTGGACGGCGGGTATGAGATCGTGTTCGCGCTCTGATGCGGCACAACATTTTGTGAAAATTCAATACCACGGCACAATATTTTGTGGAACATACAAAACTTCCCCGTGAAATCTTGCGCGCATCGCTTGACAGAATGGCGGCGGTGTGCTATGATAGGGGCAAGTGAAAGGGGATGCGGCAACTGACGAAGCTGCGGAGCACCGCAATGGAACCGTATCCCAAGTTACAGCCGTTCGTCTGGGCAGTTTTTATCGTAAGGTAGAAACTGCCCTTTGTTCCCCGCACGCGCGGGGCGGGCAGAGAGGGGAGGGCGTATGACGGGGAATATCCATTCTTATGAATCCTTCGGCACGGTAGACGGGCCGGGCATTCGGTTCGTCGTCTTTTTTCAGGGCTGCCCCATGCGCTGCAAGTACTGCCACAATCCCGATACCTGGGTGGTGGGCGGCAAGATGCTCTCCGCCGAGGAAGTCGCGTTCGAGGCAATGCGCTATAAGAGCTACTTCACGGGCGGGGGCGGCGTCACCGCAACGGGGGGCGAACCGCTGCTCCAACTTGATTTTCTCATCGAGCTGTTCACGCTGCTCAAAAAAAAGGGCGTGCACACCTGTCTGGACACCTCGGGCATCTGCTTTGAGCAGGGGGACGCGCGCTACGAGCAGCTGCTTGCGGTGTGCGACCTCGTCCTGCTCGACATCAAGCACATCGACGCGGACGCGCACAGGCAGCTCACGGGGCGGGAGAACGCGGCGCCCCTCGCCTTCGCCCGCTTTTTGAGCGAGCGGGGCAAGCCCATGTGGGTGCGGCACGTGCTCGTGCCCGGGCTGACGGACGACGACGGGGCGCTGCTGCGCCTTCGGGCGTTCCTCGACACCCTCTCCAACGTGGAGAAGGTGGAGGTGCTGCCCTATCACACCATGGGCGAGCAGAAGTACCGAGCGCTGGGGCGCAGCTATCCGCTCGAAGGGGTGAAGCCGCCCGAACGCGAGCGCGTGGAAAACGCCAAGCGCATTTTGCGCGCGGGCAAGTACGGGAGGGAGTAATGGCAAACTATACACTGCTTGAAGTGAGCGGGGAGTCGTGCGCAAACTGCTATACGCTGCTCCCGCTCGTCAAAAAACTTGCGGCGGAGCGCGGGCTGGACGTGGAACACCTCGAAGTGAACGAGGAGACGGGGGAGCGGGTGGCGGCGCTGCACATCGACCGCGTTCCCACCCTCATCGTCTGCCGCGACGGGGAGGAAGTGGCGCGCTGCACGGGCTTTCAGCCCGAAGAGATCCTCGCCCTCTGGCTGGACGCAAAGACGCAGGCATAACAGGTGCCCTGCGGCACAGACTATAAAACGGAGAACGTATGATGATGAATGAACGGGCATGGCGCTCCTTTGAGCGCGGCAGATGGGCGCAGGATGAAGTGGACGTAAGGGACTTCATTCAGCGCAACTATACCCCCTACGAGGGGGATTCCGCCTTCCTTGCGCCCGCAACGGAGGCGACCAAGGCGCTCTGGGCGCAGGTGATGGAGCTCACCCGCGAGGAGCGCGCCCGCGGCGGCGTGTACGACGCGGACACCAAGATCGTCTCCCGCGTCAATTCGCACGGAGCGGGGTACTTCAACAAGGATCTGGAAAAGATCGTGGGGCTGCAGACGGACGCTCCCTTCAAGCGCGCGCTCATGCCCTTCGGCGGCATCCGCATGGCGGAAGAGGCGCTCAAAATGTACGGCTACGAGCTGGACGGCGAGGTGAAGGAGATCTTCTCCAAGTACCGCAAGACGCACAACGACGGCGTGTTCGACGCATACACGCCCGAGATGCGGCTCGCTCGCCACGCGCATATCCTCACGGGCTTGCCCGATACCTACGGCAGAGGGCGCATCGTGGGCGACTATCGCCGCGTGGCGCTGTACGGCGTGGACTACCTCATCAAAAAGAAGGAGGAGGACAAGGCGCAGCTCGCGGGCGACATGACGCCCGATAAGATCCGCGACCGCGAGGAGATCGCCGAGCAGGTGAAGGCGTTGAAGCAGCTCAAGGAGATGGCGGCGTGCTACGGCTTCGACCTCTCCCGCCCCGCAGAGACGGCGCAGGAGGCGGTGCAGTGGCTGTACTTCGGCTATCTTGCCGCCGTCAAAGATCAGAACGGCGCGGCAATGTCCATCGGCAGGAACTCCACCTTCCTCGACATCTACATCCAGCGCGACCTCGACGAGGGTACGCTCACGGAGGAGGCGGCGCAGGAGCTCATCGACCACTTCGTCATGAAGCTGCGCGTCGTCAAGTTTATGCGCATCCGCGAGTACAACGAACTGTTCAGCGGCGATCCCACCTGGGTGACGGAATCCATCGGCGGCATGGGCGTGGACGGCAGAACGCTCGTCACTAAGAACAGCTTCCGCATCCTGCACACCCTCGTCAACCTCGGTCCCGCGCCCGAGCCCAACCTCACGGTGCTCTGGTCCAAGCGGCTGCCCCGCGCCTTCAAGACCTTCTGCGCGGAGATCTCCATTCAAACGAGCGCCATTCAATACGAGAGCGACGACCTCATGCGCCCCGAGATGGGGGACGACTACTGCATCGCCTGCTGCGTATCGAGTATGCGCGTGGGCAAGGATATGCAGTTCTTCGGTGCGCGCGCCAACCTCGCCAAGTGCCTGCTGTATGCCATCAACGGCGGCAAGGACGAGCTGTGCTGCGACAAGGCGGGAAACCCCTTGCAAGTTTCCCCCGAATTTGCCCCCGTCCTGGGCGATGGTGCCCTCGTTTACGAGGACGTTCTCAAAAAGTATGACCAAATGATGACGTGGCTCGCAGGGCTTTACGTGAACACGCTCAACGTCATCCACTATATGCACGACAAGTACTGCTACGAGGCGCTGGAGATGGCGCTGCACGACAGCAAGGTGCGCCGCTTCTTCGCAACGGGCGTGGCGGGGCTCTCCTGCGCGGCAGACAGCCTCTCCGCCATCAAGTACGCCAAGGTGTACCCCATCCGCAACGAGAAGGGCATCGTCACCGACTTTAAGATCGAGGGCGACTATCCCAAGTACGGCAACAACGACGACCGCGCAGACGAGATCGCCGTGTGGCTCGTCAAGACGTTCATGAACAAGGTGAGCTCGCACTTCACCTACCGCGAATCGGTGCCCACCATGTCCATTCTCACCATCACGAGCAACGTGGTGTACGGCAAAAAGACGGGCAACACCCCGGACGGGCGGCGGGCAGGTCAGCCCCTCGCACCGGGCGCGAATCCCATGCACGGGCGCGATCACAACGGCGCGCTGGCGTCCCTCGAATCGGTCGCCAAGCTCCCGTACGACTACTCGCGCGACGGCATCTCCAACACCTTCTCCATCACGCCCAATTCGCTGGGCAAGGACGACGACTAATTATTTCAAGGAGGAAGAAATCATGTCCAAACAGCAAGCGGAAAACCTCGTCAATATGCTCGACGCCTATGTGGGCGACGGCGGCTATCACCTCAACGTAAACGTGTTCAACCGCGATACGCTGCTCGACGCGCAGGCGCATCCCGAAAAATATCCCCAGCTCACCGTGCGCGTGAGCGGGTATGCCGTCAACTTCAACAAGCTCACCAAGGAGCAGCAGGACGACGTCATCTCCCGCACCATTCACGAATCCATGTGAAGAACGCTTGCTTCGGCGTGCGATCGGTGGTATAATCAGGGTATGGGAAGAAAACTCACCAAGGAAGAGAAGGAGATCGAACGGGCAGAACGCGAAGCGGAGCGCGAGGCGCGCGAAGCGGAGCGTGCGGAAGCGCGCCGTGAAAAGCGGCTCGCCCGCCTCAAAAAGCACGCCGTCGACTGTCCGCACTGCGGCAAGAGCGTGCTCGATCACATGACCAAGTGCCCCTACTGCGAGGGGAAGTTGGAGCCCGTGGGCTACAAGCCCATGGATCCCGAAAAGATGAAGAAGATCAAGTTCGTCACCACCATCGTGGGCATCGTCGCGGCGGTCGTGTTCATCGTCCTCTTCATCGTGTTCAACAAAAAGTAAACGCTATTTTGCTTTGCGGGCGCCTTCGGGCGCCCGTTTTTTGTGCGAAAGGGGCGGGAGAGGGCGCTCTACGCAGGGTAGAGCGGGCGGTTTGCGGGATAGAAGGGGGCAAAAATTCAATAGCGCCGAGGGAGTGAAGGAATAGGGAGCATTTTTTGCGCGCAGCGGCTATAATAGAGGGGAAGCTCAAACAAGGAGGCTGTCTATGCAAACGATCGCAAAGCCCGCGCGTGCGGGGCTCATTCGTTACAGCAGGGGGGAGGAGATCTTCAACGCCGTCTCCCACATTGCAGGGGGCGCGCTGGGGCTCGTCTTTTGGGCGGTGCTGCTCTACTACGCCGCGCCCGTGCCCGCCTATCTCGCCGCGGTGTCCGCGTTCGGGGTGGGCAGCGTATTGCTCTATACCATGTCCGCGCTCTACCACTTTTTGCCTGCGGGAAGGGCGAAGTACGTCTTTCGCATCTTCGACCACTGCACCATCTTTTTGCTCATCGCGGGCACGTACACGCCCTGCTGCGTCATCGGGCTCGGCGGCACGACGGTGGGCACGGTGTGCCTCGCGCTGCAATGGGGGCTGGCGGCAGTCGGCATCACCATGAACGCCGTTGCCATGCAAAACAAGTTTGTCAAGGGCGTCTCCATGGCGCTGTACGTGGTCATGGGCTGGATGGCGCTCGCCTTCCTGCGCCCGCTGCACGCGCTCGTGCCCGCGGCAAGTTTTTATCTGCTGCTTGCGGGGGGCGTCGCTTACACGGCGGGCATCGTCTTTTTCGCGCTGGGCAAGCGGGTGCGCTACTTCCACAGCGTGTGGCACCTCTTCGACGTGCTCGGCACCACCCTGCAGTTCGTCAGCATTCTCATCATGCTGCTCTGAAAAAAGCCCCGCCCGCTTTTTTTGCGTTTCCTCTTGCAAATTGCCGCGGATTGTGGTAAGATAAGGCGATATTGTTAAGGAGACCTGTATGCAGAGCATCGCACACATCCTCGCCGAGGAGCTCGGCAAAAAAGAGGAGTACGTAGAAAACGTCATCAACCTTTTGGATGAGGGCAACACCGTGCCCTTCATCGCGCGCTACCGCAAGGAGATGCACGGCGCAATGGACGATCAAGCCATCCGCACCCTTGCAGACCGCCTTGCCTATCTGCGCAATCTGGAGGCGCGCCGCGGCGAGGTCAAGACTTCCATCGAAAATCAGGGCAAACTCACCGAAGAGCTCGCCCGCGCCATCGACGAGGCAAAGACGCTTGCAGAGGTGGAGGATCTCTATCGTCCCTACAAGCAAAAGCGGCGCACGCGTGCCACCATCGCCCGCGAAAAGGGGTTGGAGCCGCTCGCCCTGCTGCTGTATGCGCAGGAGGCGGACTGCCCCCTTCCCGAGGAGGCGGCAAAGGAGTACGTCGACGCGGAAAAGGGAGTGGAGAGCGTGGAAGCGGCTCTTGCGGGCGCGCACGATATCGTCGCCGAGCTCATCTCGGACGATGCGGAGGTGCGCAAGCGCGTGCGTACGCTCACGCTGGAGCGGGGAGACCTCAACAGCGTCTCCGCAAAGAAGGAGCCCGAGGACAGCGTCTATCGCAATTACTATGCCTTCTCCTCGCCCGTCTCCAAGGTGCAGGGGCACCAGGTGCTCGCCATCAACCGCGGCGAGCGGGAGGAGATCCTCAAGGCGGAAGTCGCCATCAACCGCGAGGTCGCCCTCGCGTGCGTGAACGGCGTCGTCGTCAAGTCGCCCGCCTGCGCCTCCACGCAGTTCGTCAAGGAGGCGGCGGAGGACGCATACGACCGTCTCATCGCGCCCAGCATCGAGCGCGAGGTGCGCGCCCTGCTTACCGAACAGGCGAGCGAGGGAGCGATCGGACAGTTCGCCCTCAACCTGCGCCCCCTGCTCATGCAGCGCCCCGTCAAGGGCTTTGTCACCATGGGGCTGGATCCCGGCTACCGCATGGGCTGCAAGGTCGCCGTGGTGGACGGCACGGGCAAGGTGCTGGATACCACCGTCGTCTATCCCACGCACGGGGAGGCGGGCAAGGCGGGCAGCATCCGCGCCCTCTCCGCGCTCATCAAAAAGCACAAAGTGCGCCACATCGCCATCGGCAACGGCACGGCAAGCCGCGAGACGGAGCAGATGACGGTGGAACTCATCTCCTCGCTGGGGCGGGGTTCGGGCGTGTCGTATATGATCGTCAACGAGGCGGGCGCGTCGGTGTACTCCGCGTCCCCGCTCGCCGCCAAGGAATTCCCCGAATTTGACGTAAACCTGCGCTCGGCTGTCTCCATTGCCCGCCGTATGCAGGATCCCCTCGCCGAGCTCGTCAAGATCGATCCCAAGTCCATCGGCGTGGGGCAGTACCAGCACGATATGCCCGAAAAGCGGCTGTCCGAGGCGCTCGACGGCGTGGTGGAGGACTGCGTGAACGCCGTGGGCGTCGACCTCAACACCGCGTCCGCGCCCCTTCTCTCCCGCGTGTCGGGGCTGAATGCGGGCACGGCGGCGAATATCGTCAAGTACCGCGAGGAAAACGGCGCCTTCTCCTCCCGCAAGGAGATCATGAAGGTGCCCAAGCTGGGTGCGAAGGCATTCGAGCAGTGCGCGGGCTTCCTGCGCGTGCCCGAGAGCGCGCAGGTGCTGGACAACACCTCCGTGCACCCCGAGTCGTACGCGGCGGCGGAAAAGCTGCTCGCCCTGTGCGATTACACCAAGGAGGACGTGAAGGCGGGCAGGCTGGACTATCTCATGAGCCGCCTCAACAAGTACGGCGAAGAGCGCGCGGCGGAGGCGTGCGGCGTGGGACTTCCCACCCTGTTCGACATTGCAGAGGCGCTGAAAAAGCCCGGCCGCGATCCCCGCGACGAGCTGCCCGCGCCCGTACTTCGCACAGACGTATTGGAGATCAAGGACCTCAAGCGGGGCATGGAGCTCAAGGGCACGGTGCGCAACGTCATCGATTTCGGTGCGTTCGTCGACATCGGCGTGCACCAGGACGGGCTCGTGCACGTCTCTCAAATCAGCGACCGTTTTATTCGCCACGCCTCGGAGGTGCTCTCCGTGGGCGACGTCGTCACCGTGTGGGTGAAGGACGTGGACGAGGCGAAAAAGCGCATCTCGCTCACCATGAAAAAGCCCAAGTCGATGGACTGACGGCGGCATAGAGAGGGTATCGACGCGCGGGCGGGGAGCAATTCCCCGCCCGCGCTTTTGCAATTTTTTTGACGGAGCGCAAAGAAATTGTCATACAAAACCGTTACACAGTTGACACGTTGTCATAAATTGTTGTATAATGGTGGCGCTTTTTACGATAGGAGAATGAGAGAACGATGAAAGTTGCATTTACGGGCGCAAGCGGCAATATGGGACGCGAGGCGCTTGCTCAGATCATGGAATTGGAGGACGTCACCCTTGCGCGCGTGCTGCTCACGCCCAGAAAGGGGAACGATCGCCTCGCGAAAAAGCTGAAGAGAAAGTACGGTTCGCGCGTGGAGATCGTGCGCGGCGAACTTGCCCAAGGGGGCGTGTGTCACAAGCTCGTCGTGGGCATGGACTACGTTCTGCACATGGCGGCGGTCATCCCGCCCGCATCCGACGCGAGCTTTTCGCGCAGCTACAAGTGCAATCTTGCGGGCAGCGTCGCGCTCATCGACGCCATCAAGCGGCAGAAGCGGCAGCCCAAGTATGTGCACGTCTCCACGGTGGCGCTTTACGGCAACCGCAACGAACTGCACCCGTGGGGCAGAGTGGGCGATCCCCTGCTCGTCAGCCCCTTCGACGCCTACGCCATGCACAAGCTGTATGCCGAGCGCTACTGTCTGGAGGCGGGGCTTGAAGAGTGGGTGGTGCTGCGCCAGACGGCGATGCTGCACCCCAACATGATGAACGACAACATCAGCGACGGGCTCATGTTCCACACCACGCTCAATGCCCCCCTCGAGTGGGTGAGCTCGCGCGACAGCGGCTATCTCATGAAGCGCATCCTCGAGCGGGACAGCAAGGGGGAAGTTCCCCACTTCTGGAAGAATATCTACAACATCGGCGCGGGCGCCAAGGGCAGAGAGACGGGGTACGACACCTTCAACGACGGCTTCGCCATGATCGGCGGCTCGACGGAGAAGTTCTTCCAGCCCGCGTGGTTCTCCCCGCGCAACTTCCACGGACTGTGGTTTGCAGACGCAAACGAGCTGGAGGAGCTCTTCTCCTACCAGCGCGACGACGTAAAGGGGTATTGGCAGGAGATCGCCTCCCACCACCGCATCTTTACGCTGGGGCGCTTCGTGCCCGCAAAGCTCATCCACTTCTTCCTCTTCCGCAGGCTGCTCAAGCACCCCAACTCTCCCCGTCAATGGGTGAAGCAGGGGGACGCGGCGCGTGTGCAGGCGTACTTCGGGGGAGAAGAGGGCGTCAAGGCGCTGCCCGCAAGCTGGGCAGAGCAAAAGCTCATTGCGAAGGGCGACTTCGGCGACTACGACAAAATGCGCGCGGACGAGAGCGCGCAGGCGTATGTGCTCGACCACGGCTTCGACGACAAGAAGCCCATTGCAACGTGGACGCTGGACGATCTCAGATCGGCTGCCAGGTTCCGCGGCGGCGAATGCCTTGCGCAGGAGATGACGGGCGCGTACGACAAGGTGAGCTGGCGCTGCAGCGAGGGGCACACCTTCAAGATGACGCCCTTCACCGTGCTGCGCGGCGGGCATTGGTGCCCCAAGTGCTGCCAGCCTGCACCCTGGAAGTTCGACCGTTTGAGCAAATCGGTACCATTCTTCGCGCAGGTGTGGTATGATTCCCATGACAAAGAGGAGAACTTCTCCTACGAACTCGACAAAGAAAACGGCGCACACGCCGTCAAGGAGGACGCATGAACGCGATCTGTTACGTCTTTTCGGGCACGGGCAATACGCGGCGCGTGTGCGAGCGGCTGATGGAGGAATGGCGGGCGCTCGGGCATGAGGGCACGCTGAATATGATGCGCGCGGACGTGGAGGCGGAAGATCCCACGCCCTACGACGTCGTCATCGTCGCCTATCCCGTGCACGCCTTCAACGCGCCCAAGCCCGTCTATACCTTTTTGAAAAAGCTGCCCGTGGCAGAGGGCAAGCCCTGCTACCTCGTGCGCACCTCGGGCGAACCGCTCAAGCTGAACAACGCGGCGGGCGTCGTGCCTGCGCGCATCCTCAAAAAGCGGGGGTACGACGTGCGCGGGGAATATCCCTTCGTCATGCCCTACGACATCATCTTCCGCCATTCGGACAAGGTGGCGGCGCGTATGTGGCGTGCGGCGGAGGGCAGGCTTCCCTCGGCGGCGCGCGAGATGGCGGAGGGGGGCGGCAGGCGCTTTAAGATCGGCGCGCTGCGGCGCATGGCGTCCTTCATGCTGCGCATCGAACACCCCGCCATGCCCGTGCTGGGCAGGACGTTCCGCATCAAGAAGTCGCAGTGCATCGGCTGCGGCAAGTGCGCCAAGGTGTGTCCGCGTGGCAACATTCGCATGGAGAACGGCTTCCCCAAGTTCGGCGGCTCGTGCGTGGGCTGCATGGGGTGCGCGTTCAGCTGCCCCAAGGACGCGGTGCGCACCTCCCTGCTCAACGCATGGCGGGTGAACGGCGCGTACACCTTCGAGGGGGAATCTGCACAGGACAGCGAGATCGGGCGGTACTGCCGCCGCTCCTACCTGCGCTATTTCCACGAGATGGAGGGGGCGGCGCAGCCCTCCTGCACGCAGGAGAGCGCCGTGGAGGAGGGTTCCCTGCCCAGCGGCAACGCGTAACTGCTTATACATTGCGCACGCGCGCTTATATAATAAATATGGAATACGACCGCGGCTTCAAGCCGCGGTTTTTTGCGTTCTGCCATAAGCGGAGCTTATAGCCCGTATTATGAATGTATATATTCAGCGACTGCAAAAAGTTTGACAGCGCATTTTCCCGTGAGTATACTTTCAAGGTGAAACTTTGCGCGCCGCGCCCCGCGCAAAAAGCGGGAAAAAGTGCCCAAAGCAGGCAAAAATTGCAATGTTTTGAATTGTGAAACTTGTATTTTTTTCGTATAATCGACAATTCGCGCAAAGAATCGTTTGATTTTTATAGCCCAAAATGCTATAATGATATTCATGAAAAAATGGGCGCAGTGAAAATATGCGTTCGTGCAAGTTGCGTAAAGCGAGTTCAAATTACGCAAAATCAACTTGAAAGGAGTTACAATGCGCAGGAAGCTTTTCATCCTCTTGTTCACCGTTCTCTCCGCCGTGCTCGTCATGGTGGGGGCTTCGGCTTGTTCGGATGCTTCCATAAACTATGAGGAGGAGGGGTACGTCAAGGTCGTGTTCCACCTTGAGGGCGGCACCTATCGCAACAGCGCGAATCCCGTCGTCAACTACTATCCCTTCGAAGCAGGCACGCAAAACCACATTGTGGAGCTGGGCGGCCTCTCGGGAACCAAGCCCGTGCGCCAGCACTATCAGCTGGATGGCTGGTACAGGACGCGCACCCCGCGTGTGGACATGGAGGGCAACCCCGTTTTGGACGAGGCAGGGCATCAGCGTTACGACTATTCCGATCCCTGGGACTTCAAAAAGGACACCGTGTCCGACGCAGGCGTCACGCTGTACGCCAAGTGGCGCGCCAACGCCACCTACACCTACGACGTGGTATTCCGCAACGATGAGGGCGAAGAGACGGTGCTCTTCTCCTATGAGGTGGAAGAGGGCGAGAAGTTCTCCGATAGCCTGAACAATGCGAGCAACGCGCCGGGATATACCTTCCTGGGTACGTTCCGCGACGCAGAGGGCAACCCTTGGGATCCCGACTTCACCCACCCGGGCGGCGAGGAAAGCACGGCGATCAAGGTGTATCCCGACTATGTCAAGGGCATTTACAGCGTCGTACGCACGGCGGAAGAGCTGAAAGACGCGTTTGAGGCGTACGAGAGCGTCTATCTGATGAACGATATCGATATGCAGGGCGGCGTGCTCAGGATGGGTACTGCAAACTACCGCGGCGAATTCCGTGGGAACGGACACACCGTCTCCAACTTCACCATCGGATATGACGCAAGCTCGCTGCAAACCATTACCGAGCTCGGCGCAAGCAACGTGCTTGCCATCAGTCTCTTCCGCAATCTCGTGGGCGCCACGGTGGAAAACGTCACCTTTACAGGCTACACCATCGACGTGAACACCTTCAACACGAGAATGCAGGGCGTCTATGTTGCGCCGCTGTGCATCGTCATGAGAAACAGTACGGTCAAAAACGTCACGATGACGGACGGCACGATCACCTGTTCCCGCCTGCCAAACGGCTTTTTGCAGGGCAACCTCGTCGTTGCAGAGCAGGCAGAGCCCTACTTCGTCAGGAGTGAGAGCGAGCCCTCCACGGTCACAAACCTCACGGCGCAGTTCGTGGACAGGACGGGCGAATACTTTACGGCAGCAAGCAACTGACAGATAGATTATAAAAATAAGGAAAGGAGAAATGGCATGAAATTCAAGGCAGCGAAATTGACAGCAGGTCTTCTGGCTGCAGCGGTCGCAGTGAGCTTTGTCGGCTGCGGCGGCAAGGGCGGCCCTGCAAAGACGTTCGATAACGAAAACGATCCCGTGGTGTTCTCCACGCTGGAAGTGGATAAAGTATTCAATCCCTTCTTCTACACGACGGGCCCGGACGGCACCATTACGGGGCTTACTCAGCTGAGTATGCTCTCCAGCGATGAGGACGGCAACGTCGCCTACGGCGAGGATGAGGCGTGCATCGTGCTCGACTACGAGGAAAAGACGACGGGCGAGGGCGAGGCACAGCGCACGGAGTACAAGTTCGTACTCAAGAACAACATCCGTTTCTCGGATGGCGTGTACCTCTCCATGAAGGACGTTCTCTTCAACTTCTACGTGTATCTCGATCCCGTGTACACGGGCTCGAGCACCATCTACTCCACCGACATCGTCGGTCTGCAGGAGTACCGCACGCAGGAGGCAGACGAGTACGAGCAGGACGCCTTCATGCAGCAGTTTGAAAATGCGGCAAGAAGCCGTATCGACAACCTGAGCACCGCTGCATACGACATTCTCAGGGAAGCGGGCACGGCAGGGCTTGATCTTACTACCTTCCGCACAAAGCTGCAGGAATATCAGGACAGCAAGGGCGAAGCGTACAAAAATATCGTAAACGACTTCAACCTCGTCGCAGACACAAACGGGCGCAACGGCGTCTCCTTCCGCGAAGAGCTGGAGACGGACTGGTCGAACTCCCTCAACTCCTACGACACGATGGTGTTCCAGGACGAGAAGAAGGAAGAGTACAAGGGGCTCTTCACCACGGACGTGGAAGTGTTCCTCTACAACGAGGGCTATATCACGTGGAACCGCAAGGAGGCCAAGCTCGAATCCTCGCTCACCAACAACGTGGCAGAGCTCAAGAAGTACACCAAGGAGCGCGCGATCAACCTCGTGTATAACGACAAGATCCCCAACGCCATCGAGGAAGTGCTCACCTATTGGGTGACGGGCTCCAAGCTGTTCACCTACCTCACGAACGAGGAGTTCGCGAAGTACAACGAAACGCACGAAGTCACATATCCCAACATCAGCGGCATCAAGTTTGCAAACAGAACGCAGCCCGTCACCGTAAACGGCAAGGAATACGGCGTGCCCGTATATGCGGATGGCAGCAACAACACGCAGGTCATTTCGGGCAACGAGGTGCTCTCCATCACCATCAAGAAGGTCGACCCCAAGGCGATCTGGAACTTCGGGCTTCCCATCGCGCCCATGCACTACTATTCGGATGCAGAGCACGTTGCGGCATTCGACTACGAGCGCAACTTCGGCGTAGAGCGCGGCAGCCAGGACTTCTACAACAACGTCGTCAAGGCGTCCAATAAGATCGGCGTGCCCGTGGGCGCAGGCCCCTATGCAGCCAGCAAGTCTTCGGGCGGCATCTCGGGGATCTCCGCAGGCGACTTCTATCAGAACGGCGTTATCTACTTCGAGCGCAACCCTTACTTCCTCATGACGGGCACCCCCCTCATCAAGAAGCTGCGCTATCAGGTCGTTTCCTCGCAGAATATGCTCAACGCGCTCTACAATGGTGAAATGGACTTCGTCGAACCCAACGCAAAGCCCGAGACGATCGACGAGCTCAACGGCAAGCGCAAGGACGGCATCGGCAACCAGTCCATCACCACGATGGGTTACGGCTATATCGGCGTAAACGCGGCGCGCGTTCCCGCGCTCGGCGTACGTCAGGCGATCATGCACTCCATCAACATTCTTGAGTGCGTGGAGTACTACGGTACGGAGGCTACGCCGCTCTACCGCTCCATGTCGAGCGAGAGCTGGGCTTATCCCGAAAACGCTACCTCCTACTATCCCTACATTGCAGGCCCCGTGCCCGCAAACCTCGACGTCGTAAACCCCGCCTATGCAAGATACGTACGCGGACTTGGCAAGAAGGCGGGCGACGTGCTCACGCAGGTGGAGCAGGACGCCTTCATTCAGCAGCTCGTGGAGGACGCAGGTTACACCGTAAATGCAAGCGGCGTGTACACCAACGGCTCCAACACCCTCAAGATCGACTTCGTCGTCGCAGGTGAGGAGACGGATCACCCCGCATGGGCGGCATTCCGTCACGCACAAGAGGTGCTCAACCGCAACCACTTCAACATCACGGTCAAGACGGATGCGCAGGCGCTCTCCAAGCTCTCCACCGGTGCACTCTCCGTTTGGGCAGCTGCATGGAGCTCCACCATCGATCCCGATATGTATCAGGTCTACCACAAGGAGTCCAAGGCGACGTCCACGCTCAACTGGGGCTACAACGCCATCAAGCAGAACAATGGCGGCAAGTACAACGTGGAATACGGTCTGTTGAACGACCTGTCCGATCTCATCGACAAGGCACGCGAGACGACGGTGCAATCCACGCGTAAGCAGCTGTATTCGCAGGCGCTCGACATCGTCATGCAGATGGCAGTCGAACTTCCCACCTATCAGCGTAAAGACCTGTTCGCCTACAACGCGAACAAGATCGACGAGGCGACGTTCACGCCCAAGGATGAGCGCACGGCGTTCAAGGGGCTTGTAGCCGACATTCACAAACTCTCGCTCATCATCGAGAAATAAACAACAATTACGCCGCCGCGCCCTGTGGGTTCGGCGGCGGAAATCGGGTAAACTATGCTCAAATATATCGTAAAACGACTGCTGATCTCCATCATCGTCCTCCTGGGCGTGTCCATCATCATCTACTTCATGGTGCGCCTCATGCCCACGGACTATGTTGACATCAAGTTTTCAAGTCAACTGTCGCAGGGCACGATCACGCAGGAAGACATCGATAACTTCAAGGCGCTGTACGGCATTGGGGACAACTCCTTCGTCGGCATCTTGTCGGGCTACTTCAAGTGGCTTGGAAATCTCTTCCAAGGCGATCTTGGTATGTCCTTCAAGTATGAGAAGCCGGTAGGGGAAGTCATCAGCAGCAATATGTGGATCTCCTTCGCCATCGCGATCGTCGCCACCATTCTGCAATTCCTCATCGCCATCCCGCTCGGCATTTCGAGTGCGACGCACCAGTACTCCGTGCGCGACTACACGGTAACGGTGTTCACCATGGTCGGTCTTGCGCTGCCCACCTACTTCTTCGCAGCCATCGCCGTCAAGGTGTTCGCAGTCGATCTGGGCATTCTGCCTGCGAACGGACTCATCTACGCCTCCAAAAATTATGCGGATAACTTCCTGGGGATGATGTCGCGCTTTGGCGATATTTTGCAGCACCTCATCCTTCCCATCCTCGTCACGGTCATCCTCTCGCTGGGCGGTCTCATGCGCTACACGAGAACGAACACCCTCGAAGTTTTGGGCGCGGACTACATCCGTACGGCGCGCGCAAAGGGACTTTCGGAGCGCAAGGTCATCTACAAACACGCCTTCCGCAACACCCTCATTCCCCTTGCAACGCTGCTCGCGGGCATCCTGCCCTCACTCTTCGGCGGCATGATGATCACGGAGGAATGCTTTGGTATCGACGGGATCGGCCGCCTTGCATATCAGGCGCTGCGCGACGGCGACGTTCCCTTCATCATGGGTTACAATATGTTCCTTGCAGTGCTCTCCGTCATCGGAACGCTGTTCTCGGATATCATGTACTCCATCGTAGACCCTCGCGTCAAACTTTCCAAATAGGAGCTGAACGATGAGAAAAGACAAGAACAAACAACTTCAGCCCATGGAAGAGGAGGTCATGCCCGAGGCGCTCCAAGCGCAGGAGGAGACCGTGCGCCTTCCCGATGGGGATGTGTACGCAGAAGAGGGGCTTCTTCCCGAAGGGGAAGTGTCCGAAGAGGGGGGCGCGCTTGCGGTGCACGCGCAGGATGATGCGGCAGAGTCTTACAAAGAGATGAGTCCGCTGCGCCTCGTGCTTCGCCGCTTCTTCCGCTCCAAGCTCTCCATCGTCGGACTTGTGATGATCGTGGCGCTCTTCCTCTTCGCCGTGCTCGGCCCCGTGGTGTACAGCCGCTGGGGGGAGACGGAGATCGACAGAACGCCCGTCACCAATATCTTCGACTATCACTACGACCACTATGTGGGCGACGGCGAGGATCAGCAGCTCATCACCGTTGTGGAAGAGGTCACCATTCAGAACTCCTTCAACAGCTATGCAGATCCCTCCTCCGATCACCTTCTGGGAACGGACGACCAGGGCATGGACGTATTCGTGCGCCTCATGTTCGGCGGCAGGATCTCGCTCATGATCGGCTTCATCGTCGTCATACTCGAAACGCTCATCGGCATTGCCCTCGGCGGGCTGGCGGGCTACTTCGGCGGCTGGGTAGACCAGATCATCATGCGTATCGTGGATATCTTCAACTGTATCCCCACGCTGCCAATTCTGCTCATCGCCTCGGCAATGATAGACTCATGGCACCTGAGTGCGGATGAACAGATATACGTGCTCATGGTGATCATAACGATATTCAGTTGGAGCGGCGTGGCGCGCATGGTGCGCGGTCAGATCCTATCGCTGCGAGAACAGGAATATATCACGGCGACCGAAGTCATGGGACTTCCCACCTGGCGCAAGATCTTCAAGCACCTCGTGCCCAACGTCATGCCGCAGCTCATCGTCTCCATGACGCTGGGGCTGGGCAGCGTCATTCTCTACGAATCGACGCTCAGCTATCTCGGGCTCGGCGTGCAGGCGCCCAAGGCGGCGTGGGGCTCCATGATCGCACTCTCCAAGGACCCCGCCGTCCTCAACTATCACCTCAACGTATGGCTGCCTGCGGGTATCCTCATCGTCATCGCCGTGCTCGGCTTCAACTTCGTGGGCGACGGCTTGCGCGACGCAATGGATCCCAAGGCGAAAAAATAGTACTTAAAAGAGCGGCACTATGAAAAGGAAGAAGACTACCAACTATATATCGCTGCGCGAGAGCCGTAAGATCATCCGCTACAATATCAAGCAGATGCGCTACTACGAAAAGCTCAAGCGGCGCAAGCGTAGCCCGGAGGAGTACACCACCGAGATGCGCGACGAGAACAACATCGTCGAGATCGAGGGGCTGAAAACCTGCTTCTTCACGGACAACGGCACGGTCATGTCCGTCAACGGGGTGTCCTTCGACATTCCCAAGAACAAGATCGTGGGCGTCGTGGGGGAGTCGGGCTGCGGCAAGAGCGTTACGTCGCTTTCCATCATGCAGCTCATCCAGGCCCCGCAGGGGCAGATCGTGGAGGGCGCCATTCGCTTCGCCGCAGAGGACTACAAGACGGACGAAAAGGGCAAGCCCATCCCCGTCTGGGAGTATGAGGAAGTGGACGGCGAGCGCGTCATCAAGACGCGCCAGAAACTGAACAAGAAGGGCAAGCCCCTGTTCGACAAGGAGGGCAACCCCGTCATGGAACAGGTGCAGGCAAAGAGTGAAGCGGGGCGTCCGCTCTTCGAGATGGAGGAGAAGACGTACGACATCACCAAGATGCCCACGCGAGAGCTGTACAAGGTGCGCGGCAAGGATATCACCATGATCTTCCAGGAGCCCATGACCAGCCTCAACCCCGTGTTCACCATCGGCTATCAGCTGGACGAGGTCTCCTTCCTGCATACGCCCGGCATCTCCAAGAAGGACGCGCGCGCATACAGCATCGAAATGCTCAAGAAGGTGGGCATCTCCATGCCCGAACACACCTACGACAGCTACCCGCACGAGCTCTCGGGCGGAATGCGCCAGCGCGTGATGATCGCAATGGCGATCGCGGGCAACCCCCGCCTCATCATCGCAGACGAGCCCACCACGGCGCTCGACGTGACCATTCAGGCGCAGATCCTCGAACTGCTGAAAGATCTGCAGCGCAAGCAGGGCTGTTCCATCATGCTCATCACGCACGATCTCGGCGTCATCGCAGAGATGGCGGACGAAGTCGTCGTCATGTACGCGGGCAAGGTCATCGAACGGGGCACGGTGCAGGATATCTTCCATCATCCCATGCACCCCTACACCATCGGACTGCAAAAGAGCAAGCCTCTTCTCACCTCCGATTCGCGCGAGCCGCTCTATTCCATTCCCGGCCGCGTGCCCAATCCCATCAACCTGCCCGACTGCTGTTATTTCAAAAACCGTTGCAACCAATGCACCGAGGCGTGCGAAGGGCGTTATCCCGAAATGATCCGCGTGAGCGACACGCACTACGTCTCCTGCTATCTGTATGATGAACAAGGAAATTGACATGGAAGAGTTGAACGAAGACATGAAAACGGTCGCAAATGACCCGAATATGTTCTCCGACGTTCCCCTTGAAGCGGAAGTGCAGGACGACACCATTCTCAAAGTCGATCACCTCAAGATGTACTTCCCCATCAAGAAGAACTTGCTCGGCAAGCCCATCGTCAACCTCAAAGCGGTAGACGATGTGAGTTTTGCGGTCAAGCGGGGCACGACCATCGGCGTCGTGGGGGAATCGGGCTGCGGCAAGACGACGCTGGGCAGGACCATTCTCAAACTGTACGAGGCAAACGGCGGCTCCATCCTCTTCGAAGGGGAGGAGCTCACCAAGCTCAAGAAGAAGCAGATGCGCAAATATCGCACGGATATTCAGCTCATCTTCCAGGATCCCTACTCCAGCCTTCCCCCCCGTATGACGGTGGGAAGCATCATCGCAGAGCCCGTACGCGTGCACAAGATCGTTCCCAAGAAGGAAGTGTACAACTACGTGCTCGACATCATGCAAAAGTGCGGACTTCCTCCGCAGTACTACGACCGCTATCCCCACGAGTTCTCGGGCGGACAGCGCCAGAGGATCTGTATTGCCCGCGCGCTCGCGGTGCAGCCCAAACTCGTCATCTGCGATGAGCCCGTCTCCGCACTTGACGTATCCATTCAGGCACAGATCATCAACCTGTTGAAGGACTTGCAGAACAACATCGGGCTCACCTATGTGTTCATCTCGCACGACCTTTCCGTCGTCAAGTACATTACCGAGCAGATCCTCGTCATGTATCTTGGCAACGTGATGGAGCTGGGCGAAACGGACGAGATCTTCTCCAACCCGCTGCATCCCTATACCAAGGCGCTCTTCTCCGCCGTCCCCGTTCCCAACCCGGACGTGAAGATGAACCGCATCATTCTGGAGGGCGACATTCCCTCGCCCGCAAACCCGCCCAAGGGCTGCAAATTCCACACCCGCTGCGCGCAGTGCATGAACGTGTGTAAGTTCAAAGAGCCTGCCTACATCGAGGCGGCGCCCGGGCACCACGTTGCCTGCCATCTCTATGACGAAGAGGTCATGGCGCATCTTGACGAATACGATGCAGAGTTTGCGGACCTCGAAGAGGCGCGGCTTCGCATGGAAGAGGAGGCAAAGGCGAAAAAGAATGCAAAACAAAAGATCATCGCAGCCTTCGCAAGCTGTAAGCACGGACTTGCAAAAGCAGGAGCCAAGTGCAAGGGACTGTTCACAAGAAAGCGCGGCGCAGCAGACGAGCTTGCAGCAGACGGCGCAGGAGAACAGCCTGCCGACGAGCTTGCAGCAGACGAGCCCGCAGCAGTCGCCGCAGGAAGAATGCCCTACGACGATGACGAGCCCGCAGCAGTCAAGCCTGACGAGCGCGCCGCAGGAGAACAGCCTGCAGAAAAGCCCGCAGCAGACGCATTTGACACAGTTGCCGCAGGAAAAATGCCCTACGACGACTAAGCCGAAGAAAAAGAAGAAAGCGAAGTTCGTTGACGACGGACACACGGTGTACAGTATGGAGAACCTTGATCCGTACGCCGTGAAAAAAAAGGACAAGGTGGGGCTCACGCGCAAAGAGAGGCGTGCAGCCATTCGAGCGGCGCTCTCGGTGTATATGCCCCGCGTGCTGCTCATCATCGCCTGTTTTATCGTAGCAGGCCTGCTCATATACGTTTGGTTAAAATAAAGGAGTATTATGCGTAAACCCATTCTTGCGATCGCACTTGCTGCGGTCATGGCATGCTTCTGCGCCGGCTGTGCGGTTCAGCCCCAGCGCGGCGAAAACACGGTGGATCGCCCTCAAACGGACGCACCGCTCTCCTCTCAGCAGCTCAAAGTCGTCAAGAGCGACATGAAGATCTCTCAGGACGATATGCTCTCCCGTCTCAAGGCGGAATACCTCAAAAAGAACGGCGGATATTCGGACGGCGACGAAGTCGTTGCCATCATCACGCTAGACGAGGAATCGCTCTCCGAGACCTATCTCAGCAACGGGCTGGACAGCGAATACGCCTCCGTTGCAGAGTACGCGCAGTCTCCCGCGGGGCGCCAGCAGGCAAGCCGCCTCAAGTCCATGCAGAACGACCTCATCAAGGAGTATCGCTATGCAGGGCTCATCGACAGCGTAGAATACAACTACACGCTCATCACCAACGCCGTTGCAGTCAAGACGACATACGGTAGCTTCAAGCAGCTGGGCGGCATCGGCAGAGCGCAGCAGGCATACCTTGCGGAGACGTTCAACCGTCCCCAGGCGGTGCAGGTGCAGGGCAAGGCGACGGACGCCTCCGCCATCGTCAACGACGTCAACGTATACCCCACGGGGATCTTCGATTCGAGCTCCGTTTCCTACACGGGGAAGGGTACGGCGGTCGCCATTCTCGACTCCTGCTTCGACGTTTCGCACTCCGTATTCCAAACGCCCATTGAGGGGAGTGACCTGCTCATCACGCGGGATAAGGTGGAGGAGATGCTCCCCGACTCGCGCGCGGCAGGCTTCACGCCCGGGCTCACGTACGACAACGTGCATTACAGCGACAAGATCCCCTTCAAGTACGACTATGCCGATAAGGACTACGACGTGTCCTCCAACGGAAACGTGCACGGCACGCACGTTGCGGGCATCATCGGCGGCAAGGACAGCGAGATCACGGGCGTTGCGGTGGATACGCAGCTCGTGCTGCTCAAGGTGTTCCCCGACGCACGCGACGGCGCAGATACGGACGACATCCTTGCAGGGCTTGAGGACGCGGTCGCGCTGGGCGTAGACGCCATCAATATGTCCCTCGGCTCCGACTGCGGCTTCTCCCGCGAAGGGGACGACGACTTCCTCAACGAAGTGTACGACCGCATCGATCAAAGCGGGATCAGCCTCATCACGGCGGCGAGCAACTCCTACAACTCCGGCTTCGGCGGCGATCAGGGCAACACCAACCTCGTCACCAACCCCGATCTGGGCACGGTAGGCTCGCCCTCCACCTACACGGCTTCGCTCTCCGTCGCCTCCATCAGCGGCGTCAAGAGCAAGTACTTCGTTGCCAACAACGAAGAGGTCGTGTTCTTCAACGAATCCAACGACATCACGGGCGACGAGAACGATTTCTTTAAGGAACTGTACGAGTCGCAGGGTTGGGATATCAACTCTTCCGAGAAGCACGTGGTGGAATATATCACCATTCCCGGTTCGGGCGTGCGCGGAAGTTACCTCTCCCTGCCTGAGGGCGCGGTAAAGGGCAAGATCGCCCTCGTGCGCCGCGGCGACAACACCTTCGAAGAGAAGTCGCAGCTCGCGCAGGCAAACGGCGCGATCGGCTGCCTCATCTACAACAACGTGGACGGCGATATCCTCATGTCCATGGGCAAATCCGACCACATTCCCACCGCTTCGCTCTCGCGCAGCGTGGGCACCATTCTTGCGCAGCAGGCAACGGGTACGCTCGAAGTCTCCTACCAGAATCAGGCAGGCCCCTTCATGAGCGACTTCTCCAGCTGGGGCCCCACGCCCTCGCTTGAGCTCAAGCCCGAGATCACGGCGCACGGCGGCACCATCCGCTCCGCAGTCGACGGTGTGGACGGGGACGGCAATCCCGCATACGATGAGATGAGCGGCACCTCCATGGCGACGCCCAACCTCTGCGGCATCGTCGTGCTCATCCGTCAATACCTGCGCGAAAAGTTCCCCGAGGCAACGTGGAAAGAGATCTCCGTCATGGCGAACCAGCTCATGATGTCCACGGCGACCATCGTGCTCAACGAAGAGGGCAACCCGTACTCGCCCCGTAAGCAGGGCGCAGGGCTTGCCAGCCTCGAAAAGGTGGTAAACTCCAAGGCATACCTCACGGTGGACGGCATCGACCGCACCAAGCTCGAACTCAAGGACGATCCCAAGCGCCAGGGCGTGTACACGATGTCCTTCAACGTCGTGAATATGTCCGCAGAGACGCTCGAATACGACCTGTCCGTTGTGGGCATGACGGAGACCGTCTCCACCGCAGATGAAGAGCGCATTGCAGAGATGGGGCAGATCCTGGGCGGCACGCACGCCGTACAGGTAGGGGAGGGCGCAACGTATGCAAACGGCGTCGTCACCGTTTCCCCCAACATGACGGCGAAGATCACCGTCACCTACACGCTCACCGACGCAGACAAGAAGCTCATCGACGACCTCTTCCCCTACGGTATGTACGTAGAGGGCTTCGTCAAGCTCAAGGCGAAGGCGCAGGGCGAGATCGACCTCAACATTCCCTTCCTTGCCTACTACGGCGACTGGACGCAGGCGCCCCTCTTCGATAAGACGTATTACGAAGTGGAGACGGAGGCACACGACGGCTCCATCGACGAAGAGGACAAGCTCAAGGCGGACTACTACGCGACCACGCCTTACGGCTCCTACTTCTACAACTATATCATCCCGCTCGGCTCCTATCTGTATGATATGGACACCTCGGCGTACGATCCCATCCCTGCCACGCAGGAACACGCGGCGATCTCCAATTCGCTGGGCAACATCGATGGCATCTCCGTCGTGTACGCGGGACTTCTGCGCAACGCAAAGAAGATGACCTTCACCATCACGGACAGCGTGACGGGGCAGGTCATGTGGGAAAAGATTGCTTGGGACGCGCGCAAGGCGCACTCCCAGGGCGGCGGCCCCATTCCTTACTTCGAGCAGCTGGATATGAAGAGCGCGCAGCAGGGGCTCATCAACAACCGCTCCTACGAGTTCAAGATGGTGGGCGAGCTCGACTACGAACGCACCGGGCTTGACACCAACGCGCGCAACACCTTCTCCTTCAACTTCGTCCTCGACGACGAGGCGCCCATCATCAAGAGCGCAACGTACGAGAAGGAGTACGACCGCACGCTCAAGAAGGATCGCTACTATATCAACCTCACCCTGTACGATAACCAGTACGTCATGGCGCTCACGCCCATTGCGTTCACGTCCGAATCCTCCTATGCCTTCCTCTCCGAGAATCCCATTCCCGTTTACAGCGAAAAGGGTACGGACAACAAGGTGCGCATCGAGATCACGAACTACCTCAACGACCTCAAGTACGATCAGCTCATTCCCAGCGCCATCGGCTTTGCGGTGGAGGACTACGCACTCAACCAGAATATCTTCGTGTGTGAGCTGCCCGGCACCCGCGGCGACTTCAAGTTCACGCAGGACGGCACGGCAGACAGCGAAGAGCTCAAGTCGATCACCGTGCGCGAGGGCGAGATCGTCGACCTCACGCAGTACCTGTACACGAGCGACAGCACGGTGGACGCAGATAAGGACTACCTCAAGCACCTGAATTGGTCGGTCGGAAACGAGCGCTATGCGCTGGTCAAGGAAGGCCAGGTGCTCGGTGTGCGCAAGGGCAACACCACGGTCAAGGTTCAGGACTACATGACGGAGCTGAAAAGTGCGACCATCCGCGTCACCGTCGTAGCGCGTGACACGGCAACGCTCGCAGAGCCTGCCACCTTCTCCGCTTCGCCCTTCTCGCAGAATGACGTAGAGGACATCGAGAACAGCAGACTGCAATCCATTCGCTTCACCTACTTCAAGACGCTGTTCGCCCACGACAGAGGCGCACAGCAGAGCGAGATCGGCACGACGGGCGCGACCATGTACATCTCCGCCCTGCCCGTGTACTCCTCCACGACCAACAGCACCACACACCAGGTCTCCATGTACCCCGGCGAGCGCATCCAGCTCTCCTATGAGATGACGCCCTGGTACGTTGCGGACAGGTACACGAAGGTGGAGTACAGCTCGGGTTCGCCCGACGTCGTCTCCGTCACGCAGCAGGGCGTGCTCTCTGCGCTGCGCGAGGGCTCGGCGACCATCACGCTGCGCGTGGAGGGTTCCAACCTGAGTGCGACGCTGCGCGTCAACGTCAAAAATCCCTTCGTCATTGAAAATCGTATGCTCGTAGCCTACAAGGGCTTGGGCGGCGACGTCGTCATTCCCGACGACGAGGGCATCCTCTATATCGGCGCATACGCCTTCTGCTTGTACACGACGGATAACACCATTCCCGTGGACGAAGAGGACTACGACGCAAACAAGGTGCCCGGCTTCAACGAAAATATCAAATCGGTCACCATTCCCGAGGGCGTAGAGGACATTCAGAAGTATGCCTTCTACCGCATGGAGGGGTTGGAACGGGTGGTGCTGCCCAAGTCGGCGCGCTTCATCCGTGAGTACGCCTTCTACGGCAACAAGTCGCTTACGAGTATCAACCTCGACGGGGTGGAACTTGTGGGCGCACACGCCTTCGAGGGCTGCTCCAGCCTCAACTTCCAGGAGGGTGACGGCGCGCTCAAGCGCACCTACGCCATCGGCGAGAGCGGCTTTGAGGACTGCGTGGCGCTTGCCTACGTCGACCTCTCCGCGCTGCGCAACACGGGCATTCGCGCCTTCCGCGGCTGCACCGCGCTCAAAGAAGTCAAGCTCAACGAGCACAGCAAGCTCTCCCGCGAGATGTTCGCACAGTCCGGGCTCACCTCCGTTGACATTTACGAGAGAGTGGAGATCCCCGCGTTCTGCTTTGCACAGTGCGCAGATCTTGCAAGCGTGACCATCCACAACAGCGTCAAGCTCATCGGCGAGGGCGCGTTCTGCGAGAACCCCAAGCTCACCACGGTGGAGTTCGGCAGCAATAACGACAACGTAAGCGTGAACAGCTTCGGCAATCAGGTGTTCTACGCCTGCACCGCGCTCGAGTACATCGAGCTGCCCAACGGCGATATGTCCATCGGCGAGAACTGCTTCCGCGATTGCACGAGCCTCACCACGCTGGCATTCAAGCAAAACTCCCGCATCGTCAACCTCAGCGGCTCGCTGCTTGCAGGCACGAATATCTCCAACTTCGATACGAGAAACAGCAACAACAGTTATTACACGGCAAAGTCCGCAACCGGTAATCCGGGCACGCAGACGCCGCTTTTGACGCTCACGTCATCGGCAAACACGGTCATCGCGCTCGCTGCGCCCGCCTACAACTACGGCGACTACACGATCGGCATGAACTTCACCGAGATCGCGCCGTCCGCATTCAGCGGTGCAAACATCACCAAGCTCACCTTCAGGGGCGACATCAAGATCGGCGACTACGCCTTCGCTGCGTGCAAAAACCTTGTCGAAGTGAACTTCGGCACGGGCAACGTCACGGTAGGGGCGCACGCCTTCGACGGACAGGACTTCAAGGCTTACGCCGACAAGTCGGAGGCCACCGCGCTCACCACCCTCACGGGGCTGGATGCGGTGCGCTCGGCAGGCGACTACGCCTTCGCCCGCAACAAGAACCTCAAGAGTGCGACCATTCGTGCGGAGGCAACGTACGGCGAGGGGGCGTTCTTCCTCTCCGGGCTCACGCAGGTCACCATCGGTGCAAACGCGACCTTCGGGCTGGGCGCATTCCAAAACTGCCTTGACCTTGTCACGGTGACGATGCCCGAAGCGGGCGGCGTGACCTTCGGGCCCGTCTGCTTCGCATACGACAGCAAACTTGCCACCATCGATCTGAGCAAGACGAACGGCGTCATTCGCAACGAGACCTTCTTCGGATGCACGTCGCTCACGGAGGCAAACCTCACGGGCGTGACCGAGATCGGCGACTACGCGTTTGCAGAGTGCGCTGCGCTCTCCACCGTCACCGTTCCCGACGTTGTGACCATCGGCAAGGGTGCGTTCTCCCGCGCGCTGCAAAACGGCGTCGGCCCTGCGTTCACGCACATCACGCTGCCCAATACGTTGGAGACGATCGGCGACGCTGCCTTCCTCGGCTGCGCAAACCTCACCGCCGTCACCATTCCCGACAGCGTCACGAGCTTCGGCAACCAGGTGTTCGCGCTGTGCGGTTCGCTGCAGAAGGTCACCCTGCCCGCGACGATCACGTCCATCGGGCTGGAGACCTTCCTCGGCTGCGAGGCGCTTAACGACATCGATCTTGAAAACGTCACTCAGATCGGCGACTACGCCTTCTACTCCACGCTCTCGCTCGCCTATGCAGACCTTTCCAAGGTGACGAGCATTGGCGAATACGCCTTCCACGGCAGCGGTATTTCGGGCGACTTTACCTTCCCCGTACTCGAGACGGTGGGGGACTACGCCTTCACCAACGCCATGCTGCGCACGGTCGAAGCACCCGCGCTCAAGAGCATCGGCAAGGCGGCGTTCGTCAACAATTTGCTCACGCAGTTCACCTTCGGTGACAAGCTCGAGCGCGTAGAGGAACTTGCATTCAACATCAACGGCAAGCTGGAGGCGCTCTCCTACTTCAACGCAGCGGGCGAAAAGGCTGTGAGCGGGCAGGTGAACGACAAGCTCCTGCTCGAGAACGGCGTGCTCTACACCGTGCTGGAAAACGGCAAGCTCATGCTCTCCGCTGTGCCCGGCGGCATGAAGACGGATACGCTCACCGTCAAGGAGGGCACCGTACTCATCGACTTCGGCGCAGGCAACGGCAACGAGAATATCAAGAGCATCGTATTCCCCGATTCGCTCAAGACGATCGCAGGCTTCGCCTTCTACGGCTACAAGAATCTGGAGAGCGTTGAATTCCGCTCCTCCGTCGCACCCACGCTCGACTCTTCGCTGCAGTCGGCTGCGGAGATGTACCAGCTCAACGATCGCTACTACCCGCTGTGCGTCATCGAGAACAACGCCCTTGCGGTCAAGGGGCTGGAGGAGACCGATCCCGGCTACCAGATCCTGCACAACCAGTTCGACCTCTTCGGGCTGGAACTCACCTACTACAACTTCAAGGCGCTGCTCGGCAAGAACGAACCCATCAAGATGGTACTTCCCGCCAACAAGGAGCTGCACGGGTATGACTCCACCGTCTACCTCGTGTACTTCGGCGCCGTTGCAGACGCCGAGCGCAGCGAATACGTGGCGCGCGAGCGCAACCTCGTGCTCTTCCTCGACTATGCCGAGAAGGTGCTCTCCATCGAGAACGTGACGATGGCAGACGAGGCGCTCATCTCCAACGCAGTCACGGCGTACAACGCGCTCAAGCAGAGCGGTACGGACTTTGGCTACACGCAGGAAGCGTGGGACAACATGGTCAACACCGTGCTCGACTCTTACAAGCAGATCGTGGCGCTGCGCATCGCCAACGCAAGAAAGGAAGTGCGCGACCTGCAGGCGATCATCTACGAACTTCCCACCGTCTACACGGAGGACGTGTACGAGCGTATGAAGGAAGTGGAGACGCGCCTTGCAGACCTCAAAGAGGACGAGCGCCTCATCATGGATCTTGCCAAC